>JBFGLA010000160.1:0-6591 GCA_041576355.1 Burkholderiales bacterium | reverse complement strand
CCTTGCCTTCCTTGAGCGGGATCAGGCGCTGCGACACGACTCCCTTGAGGTTGAGCGACAGGTCCATCAGCAGCTGGGCGCGCCGCTCCTCCGGGAAGAAGTTGATGATCCGGTCCATCGCCTGGTTGGAGTTGTTGGCGTGCAGTGTGCCGAGGCACAGGTGCCCCGTCTCGGCGAACGCGATCGCGTGCTCCATCACCTCGCGGTCGCGGATCTCGCCGATCAGGATCACGTCGGGCGCCTGGCGCAGCGTGTTCTTAAGCGCCGCCTCCCAGGAATCGGTGTCCACCCCCACCTCGCGCTGCGTGATGATGCAATTCTTGTGCGGGTGTACGAACTCGACCGGGTCCTCGATGGTAATGATGTGGCCGTGCGAATTGTCGTTGCGGTAGCCGATCATCGCGGCGAGCGACGTGGACTTTCCCGAGCCGGTGCCGCCGACGAAGATCACCAGGCCGCGCTTGGTCATCGACACGTCCTTGAGTACCGGCGGCAGCCTCAGGTCCTCGAATTTCGGGATCGTGGTCGTGATCACGCGTAGCACCATGCCGACCGAGCCCTGCTGCACGAAGCAGTTGACCCGGAAGCGCCCGATTCCGGACGGGCTGATCGCGAAGTTGCATTCCTTCTTCGCTTCGAACTCCGCCGCCTGCCGGTCGTTCATGATCGAGCGCGCGAGCACCGCGGTGTGCTGCGGCGTGAGGCCCTGCTGCGAGATCGGCGTCATCCGGCCGTCGATCTTCATCGCCGGCGGGAAATTCGAAGTGATGAATAGGTCCGATCCTCTCTTCGCAATCAGCGCGCGAAGCAGGTCGTACATGAATTTGGATCCCTGTTCTCGTTCCATCTAGAGCTCCTGCCGGGTCTCGGCCGAGATATTGCTGTCTGTATCCGGTCGCTGGCCGAGCGGATCAGCCACCGAAGTTTTCCTTGTTCGCCGCCTTGCCGCGCGCCTCGGCGGCGGAAATCATGTTTCTCTGCACCAGTTCCTGCAGATTCTGGTCGAGCGTCTGCATCCCGATCTGGCGTCCGGTCTGGATCGAGGAATACATCTGCGCGATCTTGTTTTCGCGAATGAGGTTGCGAATCGCAGGCGTACCGATCATGATCTCGTGCGCTGCGACGCGGCCCTGACCGTCCTTGGTCTTGAGCAAGGTCTGCGAAATCACGGCGCGGATCGACTCCGAGAGCATCGAGCGCACCATCTCCTTCTCCGCCGCCGGGAACACGTCGACGATGCGGTCGATCGTCTTCGCCGCGGACGAGGTGTGCAGCGTCCCGAACACCAAGTGCCCGGTCTCCGCGCCCGAGAGCGCGAGCCGGATCGTCTCGAGGTCCCTCATCTCGCCGACCAGGATCACGTCAGGGTCCTCGCGCAGCGCGCTCCTCAGCGCGTTGGCGAAGGAAAGCGTGTGCGGCCCGACCTCGCGCTGGTTGATCAGGCACTTCTTCGATTCGTGCACGAACTCGATCGGGTCCTCGATGGTCAGGAGGTGCCCGTACTCGTTCTCGTTGATGTGGTTGACCATCGCCGCGAGCGTGGTCGACTTTCCAGATCCGGTCGGGCCGGTAACGAGCACGATGCCGCGCGGCTGATCGGCGATCTCCTGGAAGATCTTGGGCGCCTTCAGATCCTCGAGCGTCAGCACCTTGGTCGGAATGGTTCGCAGCACCGCCGCCGCGCCGCGCTGCTGGACGAACGCGTTGACGCGAAAGCGCGCGAGGTTGGGCACCGCGAACGAGAAATCGCACTCGAGGTTCTCCTCGTAGAACTTGCGCTGGCCGTCGTTCATGATGTCGTAGATCATCGCGTGCACGTCCTTGTGCTCGAGCGCGGGCAGATTGATGCGCCGCACGTCGCCGTGCACGCGGATCATCGGAGGCAGGCCCGACGACAAATGCAGGTCGGAGGCCTTGTTCTTGACGACGAAGGCCAGCAGTTCGGTGAGGTCCATTAGAATAACTCCGCGATCCCGGCCGAAGGGTCGTTTTCCCTCGCAGGGTCAAAGGATTATGGCAACGATCGCGCACAATTTGCAAGCCGTCATAAGGCGTATTGCACGCGCTGCTGAGGCAGCGGGTCGCGAAACCGAGTCCGTGGCGCTTCTGGCTGTGACAAAGTCCCACCCGGCGGCGGCGATCGAGGAGGCTGTCGTCGCCGGCCAACGCGTGTTCGGTGAGAATTACGTCCAGGAGGCTGTCGAAAAAATGGACATTCTCGCGCAGCGGCTGGGAGAGCGGCGCGCGAGCGAGCTGGAGTGGCATCTGATCGGTCCCCCGCAAAGCAACAAGACGAAAATCGTTGCGGAGCGCTTCGCCTGGGTGCATACGATCGAGCGCGAAAGAATCGCGCGCCGGCTCTCCGAGCAGCGTCCTGCACACTTGCCGCCGTTGAATGTGCTTATCCAGCTGAACGTTTCCGGCGAGCCGTCGAAGAGCGGAGTCGCGCCGGGTGATGCGGCGGCGCTGGCGCGTATCGTGGCCGGCCTCGCACGGCTTCGCCTGCGGGGGCTGATGGCGATCCCCGAGCCCACCCCGAATGTCGAGCGGCAGCGCAAGCAATTTCGCGTGGCACGCGGGCTCTTCGAGCGCCTGCGCGCGGACGGACTCGACCTCGACACGCTCTCGATGGGCATGTCGGACGATCTGGAGGCGGCGATCGCCGAAGGCGCGACGCTGGTCCGCATCGGCACCGCGATATTCGGCGCGCGCGAGCGCCGCGCGGCCCTTGCGCCCGCGCTCAAGGAGGGCTGAAACCGTGCGGATTGCGTTCCTCGGCGGCGGCAACATGGCGAGCGCCCTCATCGGCGGACTGATCGCGCGAGGCTTTGCCGCGCGCGACATTTTGGTGATCGAGGTGAATCCCGCCCAGCGCGAGAAGCTTGCGGCGAAGCATCCGGTGCGCGTCAGCGCGGCGCCGGATGCCGCGCTCGGGGAAGCCGACACCCTGGTGCTCGCGGTGAAGCCGCAGGACATGAAATCCGCTCTTGCCGCCCTCGCTGCGCATGTCGCCGGAAAGCTTGTCATCTCGATCGCAGCGGGCGTTCGCCTCGATGCACTGTCGCGTTGGCTCGGCGGGCACCGCAAGCTCGTGCGCGCGATGCCCAACACCCCGGCCTTGATCGGCGCCGGAATCGCAGGGCTCTACGCGGCGCCCGAGGTCAGCGCAGCGGAGCGGAGCCGCGCCCAGGCGATTCTCGGCGCCGTCGGCGAAGTCGTGTGGATTGATGAGGAGCGGCTGCTCGATCCCGTGACCGCCGTATCGGGCAGCGGCCCGGCTTACGTATTCTGGTTCATCGAGCAGCTCGAGCGCTCCGGGGCGGCGCTGGGTCTGCCGCGCGAGGCTGCGCGCCAGCTCGCGCTCTCCACCGTGCTCGGCGCGGCGAAGCTCGCCGTCTCGAGCGGCGAGCCGCCGCAAACCCTGCGCGAGCGGGTCACCTCGAAGGGGGGCACCACCGAGGCCGCGCTCAAGGTGTTTGCGCAAGAGAAGCTCGCCGAGCGAATCGCGCGCGCCATCGAGGCGGCAAGCGCGCGCGGCGCTGAGCTGGGCGAGCTTCTGGAAAAGGAAGACTGATGTTGACCCAAATCCTTACCCTGCTGATCGACGTGGTGGCGGGATTTCTCGTATTTCTGCTGCTGGCGCGATTTCACTTCCAGTGGCTGCATGTGCCGTTTCGCAATCCGCTCGGCGAGTTCGTGATCGCGACCACCAACTGGATCGTGCGCCCGGCGCGCCGCGTCGTCCCGGCGCTCGCGGGGCTCGATCTCGCGACCGGCCTCGCCGCCTGGCTCGTGCAGGCTCTCGCGCTCTGGGTGCTTTACTCGTTGCGCGGGTGGGAGCCCGGCGCGGCGCTCGGCTCGGCGATCGCGGCGCTGAGCGCTCTCGCCCTCGTCGACCTGCTGCGCTACAGCCTCTACATCCTCATCTTCGCGGTGCTTGTCCAGGTCATTCTCTCCTGGGTCAACCCGCACTCGCCCTTCGTCTACCTCTTCGACTCGATCACGCGGCCGTTCCTGCGGCCGATTCGGCGCTTGGTTCCGCCGATCGCCAACTTCGACCTCTCGCCGCTCGTTCTGCTCGTCCTGCTGCAGGTGCTCCTCATCCCCGTCTGGCACCTGCGCGGCGCGGCGGAGAGACTGATGTGACTGGGTGGCGGCTGCGGGGCGACACGCTCGTTCTGGAGCTGCACATGCAGCCGGGCGCCGTGCGCACCGAGGCGGCGGGGCTGCATGGTGGCCGGCTCAAGGTGCGCGTCGCGGCGCTGCTTAGCCGCCTCGACGAACTCATCGATCAGCGTTTAGGCGCCGGATGAATGTTATCCACCCAGTGCACTTCCTCGGGCTTCTCCACCGCCGGAATATCCAGATTGACCACCACCGGCTCCTGCCCGCTGCGGCATAGCACGCACGAAAGCGGCTCGCTGTCGCTCGCGTTGATTTCCTGGTGCGGCACGTAGGGCGGCACGTAGATGAAGTCGCCCGGACCCGCCTCGGCGACGTACTCGAGCTTCTCGCCCCAGCGCATGCGCGCTCTTCCGCTCACGACGTAGATGACGCTCTCGACCGGGCCGTGGTGGTGCGCGCCGGTCTTGGCCTTGGGGTGGATGACGACGGTGCCGGCCCAGAGCTTTTCCGCGCCGGCGCGCGCCTGGGTAATCGCCGCGGCGCGGTTCATGCCGGGCGTCTGCGGCGTGTTCGCGTCCAGCTCGTTCGCATGAACGACACGAACGCCGTTGTATTTCCACGTTTCGGAGATCGTCATCGCGTCGAGGATAGCGCAGCGCGACTTCGGTGGCGAGCCGGGTGCTTCAGCGCCTGAACCGCACCTCTTCCGGGTAGGGAAACACGTCTTCCAGGATTCCGGCGCGGATCCGCTCCTGCTTGCCGGACCAGAAGGAAGGTTCCATGAGATCGGCGTGGTACTCGAGAAATACGTTACGCGCGTTCGGATCGGCGACCAGGAACTGCACGAACTGCTCCGGGAAGACGTCGTTCGGGCCCACCGAGTAGTAGGGCTCCGCGGCCATCTCGTCCTCGTACGAGCGCGGCGCCGGAATGCTGCGGAAGTTGCAGTCGGTCATGTACGCGATCTCGTCGTAGTCGTAGAACACCACGCGGCTGTGGCGCGTGACGCCGAAGTTCTTGAGCAGCATGTCGCCGGGAAAGATGTTCGCGCCGGCGAGCTCCTTGATCGCGTCGCCGTACTCGCGCAGCGCCTCGCGCATGCGTGCATCGTCTTCCTCGTGCAGCGTCTCCTCAAGCCACAGGTTGAGCGGGGTCATGCGGCGCTCGATGTAGACGTGCCCGATCACCAGCTTGTCATCCTCGAACTCGATGTTCGACGCCGCCTCGCGCTGCAACTCGTCGATGAGGTCCGGGTCGAAGCGCTCGAGCGGCAGCGCGACCAGCGAGTATTCGAGCGTATCGGCCATCCGGCCGACGCGGTCGTGCTGCTTGACGAGCAGGTACTTCTCCTTCACGGTCTGCGGGTCCATGTCCTTCTGCGGAGCGATCCGGTCGCGAATAACCTTGAACACGTACGGAAACGATGGCAGCGTGAACACGACCATCACCATTCCCTTGATGCCTGGCGCGGCGACGAAGTTGTCGGAGGAGTGCTTGAGGTGGTAGTGCAGGTCGCGATAGAAAAGCGTCTTGCCCTGTTTGTGCAGGCCGACGGTGTTGTACAGCTCTGCGCGCGGCTTCTTCGGCATGAGGGTGCGCAGGAACGACACGTAGGCAGCGGGCACCTCCATGTCGACGAGAAAGTAGGCGCGCGCGAACGAGAAGAGGACAAGGAGCTGATCCTGCTCGAGGAGCAGCGCGTCTAGGAACAGTTCGCCGCTGTCGTTGCGCAGGATCGGGACCGCAAACGGAACTTCCCGGTGGCCGTTCATCGCCTTGCCGACGAGGTAGGCACCCTTGTTGCGAAAGAAAAGCGAGGCCAGCACCTGGATCTGCAGGTTGGGGCGAGCCCGCGCCGGACGCGAAAAATGCGCACGTAGCGCGCGGACGACATTGCGCAGATCGCGCTCGAGGTCTTGCCACGGGTTCGCGAGCCCGTAGTCGGCCAGTATCCGGCGCAGCACCGCGCGCAGGCCCGCCTCGTTGTTCCCGCCGCGCGGGTAGTAGGAGCGGTAGGCGGGCTCCTCGCCCTCGAGATGCTCGGTCGCGACCGCGGGCCGCCAGAAGATGAACTCGTTGCGGTAATAGCGCCGGTGCAGTACCTGGCAAGCGACCGAGTTGTAGAAGGTTTCAGCGCACTCGGGCTGCCGGTGCTCATGCAGCAGACCGATGTAGGCGTGCTTGATCGCCGGCCAGAGCGATTCGTCGGTCTCGGCGCTGGGATAGCCGGCGAGGACGGTCTGCACCGCTTCCTGAACTCTGCGATCGTACATCTGGATCCGATCGCGGGAGAGCGCCTGCATGGCCTGCCAGTCGCCGCGCTCAAACAGCGTCTTGGCTTCGACGGCGCCATCGCGGAACAGACGGTAATGCTTGTCGAAGCCGGCGAGTATGGTGCGCGCCACGTCTTCCGCGATGCCGGAACGGGCCTCGTGGATGCGGGCGATCTGGGTTGCCGTCATTCGG
>JBFGLA010000159.1:0-6597 GCA_041576355.1 Burkholderiales bacterium | reverse complement strand
TCCGAAAGCCTCGCTGCCCCCAGCTGCCTGTGGATTCGCTGCAGGGCGTCGAAAGCCATCCCCGGACCGAAGTACCGGTTCGCCGCGTCCGGCGCCTGCCCGCCGGTCGCGCGCCGCGGCGGAGAATCGCTGCCGGGATCGAAGCAGAAGGGGTTGTCGGCCGCGCCGCGCGGCCGCAACGTGAAATCGGCATCCAGCTGCTCGACTACCCTGTCGGCCACTTCGATTTGTTCGGGCGCCAGCATCTCCGGTGCGCTCATCTGCAGCATCAGCAAGCGCAGCAGCTCCTGCGTCACGGTCGTTGCCGTCTTGTGCATCGAGTGCAGCGAAACAGGAGTCGTCGCAACGCCGCCCTTTTCCGCGCCGGCGTGGACCGAGTACGCAAGCCGCCAGAGCTGCGGCGGAACGTTCAGATAGTGGACCAGGCAGACCTTCGCGAGCGTGCGGCACGCGCCAAGGCTCCGCGCCGCGCTTTCGGCGCCCGGCAGGAGCCAGGACGCATCTCTTGTCCTCGCCTCGATCAGCGCCTCGGCCGAAGCGCATAGCGACTGCGTCAACTGGGACAGATAAGCGGATAGGGGCTTCCATTTCGACTCGCGTACCGCATGCTTGCCGGCCGCATCGCTCAGGTATTGCGCCAGCAACGCCGACACGTGCGCCGCGCCCGCGTCCTGGAGGCGCGAGAGAGCATCGCTTCTCGCTTTTTCGTCAAAGCCGGCCGAATCGCTCACCGACTCCAGCCAGCCGCACAGATCGTTCAGCGCGGAGACCGGATCGGCGCCGCGAATTCCGGCAAGCAGCGCCCCCGCCGATGCCGGATCGGACATCGGATGGTCCGGGCCGTTCGCATGCTTCCTGATCCGCTCCAGCACCTGCGCTCTCCCATCTCGATGTGGGAACGCACGTATCGAGCAACGATTCATTTTAGGCCGGCGCGAGACCGCGCCCGAGCGCCGATGCGAAGCGAGTGGGGACTAGTTGACGCCGGTTCCGTGCGCTTTGTCACGAAAGCGCGCTGCCAAGCGCCGCAGCGACGCGGCTTCCGCCCGAGTGCAGGCGCTAGCGCGCCCTCAGCTTCGGATCGAGCGTATCGCGCACCGAATCGCCGAAGAGGTTGAACGCGAACACCGCGAGCGTGATCGCGAGCCCCGGGAAGATCGCGATCCACGGCGCGCTCTCGGCATACTCTTCCGCCCCGCCCTGGAGCATGAGTCCCCAAGCCGGAGTCGGCTCCTGCACCCCGAGCCCCAGGTACGAGAGCGCCGCCTCGAGCAGGATCGCCTGGCCGAGGAACGTGGTGAGCATGATGAGATACGGCGCCATGCAGTTGGGGGCCATGTGGCGCAGGATGATGCGCGTGTGGCCGTAGCCCAGGGCCCGAGCCGCATCGACGTAGGGGATCTCCCGGATCGCGAGCGCGCTGGAGCGCACCACGCGCGCGCAACGCGGGATGAACGGGATCGTGATCGCGATGATCACGTTCTCCGCGCCGGTGCCGAAGATCGCGACGACGGCGAGCGCCATGATGATGAGCGGGAAGGCGAGGAAGACGTCCATCACGCGCTGGAAGAGCAGGTCGAACCAGCCGCCGAAATACGCGCTCGTCACCCCGAGCACGAGCCCGACCGTCGCGCCCACGAACGCCGACGTGAAGCCGATGAAGAGCGCCGTGCGCGCGCCCCAGATCACGCGCGAGAGCAGATCGCGGCCGAACTGGTCGGTCCCGAGCCAATATGCCGCGCTCGGCGGCGCGTGCATCGCGCCGTAGTTGTTGGCCACCGGGTCGTAGGGCGAGAGCTGCGGCGCGAACAGCGCCATGACGATCATGACGATCACAGCTACGCCGCTCACCGCGCCGAGCGGCTGGCGCCGCATCCAGCCGATGAACGCCTTGCCGAGCGACGGTCTTGCCGCCGCCAGTTCAGCCTCGATATCCGTGCCCGTTACCGACATGGCCGCAAGAGTCCCCAGAGCTCAGCCGTAGCGGATGCGCGGGTCGAGCCACGCATAGCACAGGTCGACGAGGAAGTTGACCAGCACGAAAGCCATCACGACGAGCATCACCAAGGCCTGGGTCATGGCGTAGTCGTGGTTGGTGACCGACTCGACGAAGAGCTTGCCCAGGCCGTTCAGGTTGAACACCTGCTCGGTGACGACCAGCCCTCCGATCAGGAACGCGAACTCGATGCCGATCACCGTGATGACCGGGAGCATCGCGTTCTTGAGCGCGTGGCGCCGGATGATCACCTGCTCCCATAGCCCCTTGGCGCGCGCGGTGCGCACGTAATCTTCGCGCAGCACCTCAAGCAGCGCCGAGCGCGTCATTCGGGTGGCCACCGCCGAGTAGCGGTAGCCGGTCGCGATCGCCGGCCAGATCAGCATCGACAGGTTGTGCATCGGGTCTTCCCAGATCGGCTTATAGGAGATCGGCGGCATCCACGGCACTCCGGTCAGGTGCTGCGTCGTCACGAGCAGCCCGAGAATGATCAGGATGCCGAGCCAGAAGGAGGGCATCGCGATCCCGGCGATGCTGATCGCGCGCACCAGGTAGTCGATCCACGTGTCCTGCTTGACCGCCGAGATCGTGCCGAGCGGGACGGCGACCGCGATCGCGACGAGCGTCGCCATGATCGCGACCTGGAGCGAAAGCTCGAAGCGCAGCGCGATCTCGCTCACGATCGGCTGGCCGGTCCACATCGAGTTGCCGAAATCGAAGCGCACGATGCCCCAGAGAAAGGAGAGGAACTGCATCAGCATCGGCTGGTTCGACCCCATCTCCTCGCGGCAGATCTCGAGCGCCGCCTCGTCGAAGTAGCCGCCGGTGCCCGCCATGCGCAGCTCGCAGATGTCGCCGGGGATGAGCCGCAGCAGCCCGAAAACGAGCACCGCCGCGCCGAACAGGGTCGGGATTATCAGGAGCAGCCGCTTGACGATGTATCGGTACATGGTCGGAGCGCGAAAGAAGCCCCGCCCGCGGCTATCGCGGACGGGGCCGACCGTTTCCGCTATCGAGCCTGCGTTACGCTATTTGTCGAGCCAGACGTTGTCGAGCGACTGGTTCAGATAGTGGCTCGGGCTCACCTTCCAGCCCTTCACGTACGAGCGGTGCGGAATGATCCGGTACCACCACAGGGTGATGAACGAGTTCGCGTGCTCGTCGAGGGTGAGCTTTTCCATCCTGCGCAGGAGCGCACGCTGCTCCTTGGGATCGGCCGACTGGTTCATCTTGTCGTACAGCTTGTCGACTTCGCGGTCCCTGAACTGGCCGTGCTGCGATCCGGAGCGATCCTCGGAGAGGAACTTGGAGACGTCGACCAGCGGGTTGACGACCGACTGGCAGTTGAAGTCGGCCGAGACGTGATAGTCCTTCTTCGAGCGCAGCCGATCGTAGAACGGCCCGGTCGGAAGCACCTGCTGCTCGAACTTGAGCCCGACCTGCCGCCATTGGTCGATCAGCCACGTGCCGACGATCTTGTACGGCTGGTCGACGGCGCGGTTGTTGTAGGAGTAGGTCTGCGATAGATCGACCCCGGCCTCCTTCAGAAGCCGGCGCGCTTCCGCGCGGCTCTTCTTGATGTCCGGCCAATAGCCCGCGATCTGCTCGAGCTCCTCCTTGGTCGCGGCGAGCTCGTGCTGCGGAAAGACGATTCCGCCCGCGGTCTTGACGATCGCGATCTTGGACAGGTGCTGCGAGCCGCCCCAGCGGTCCACCGCGAGCGTGAGCGCGCGACGCGCGCGTACGTCGTCGAACGGCTTCATCTTGTGGTTGACGGTCATGAGGAGCACGCAGTTCCAGTCGCTTTCCTGGACGGTGATCTCCTTGCCGAGCGCGCCCACGAGATCGTCGCGCGACTTCGGCGGAAAGCCGCGGAACTCGATCGCCGCGCGATCGCCGCGTATCGCCTGCACGCGCAGCGACTCCTTCTTGGCGAAGATCGCGTCGAACGCGTCGAGGTAGGGCTTGTCCTTGACGTAGAAGTCCGGATTGCGCTCGCCGCGGATGACCGCGCCCGCCTGTCTTTCCTTGAAGCGGAACGCGCCCGTGCCGTTGATGTTCTTCTCGTACCAGTGCATGTCCTTGTCGAGCACGCTCTTTTGGTAGATGAAGTTGAACGGCACGGCGAGCGCCGGGATGAACGCGCCCGAGGGATACTTGAGCTTGAACGCCACCGAGTAATCGTCCGGCGCGGTCACGCTCTCGACCATGCTGAAAAAGGCCTTGCGCGCGCTCGCCACGCCCTTCGGCGGCCAGATGATCTTATGGTAAGTGGCCACCACGTCGTGCGCGGTGAGCCGCGAGCCGTCGTGGAAGCGCACGTCCTTGCGGATCTTGAACGTGTAGAGCTTGCCGCCGTCGGTGGCCTCGGGCACCTGCCCTTCGCACACATCGCACACGAAGTCCTTCGTCGACGACGGGTTGTCCGGATCGACCCGGATCAGCAGGCTGTAGAACGGCCGGATCGGGTGGATCATCGCGAACGTCGTCTCGCGGTGCCCGTCGTAGCTCGGCGGCTCGGCGGGCACGACGAACTTCAGCGTGCCGCCGCGCTTGGGGGTGTCGGCCGCCGCCGGGCCCGCCGCGCCGATGCCTACTGCGAGGCCCGAAACCAAAGCGCAAAGTGCTTTCAATCGGATGTTGCTCATGGATCCTCCTCCGATGACATCCAGCTTGCGTTCTTGTCTCACCGGAAACCGGTGACCGCCTCCGGCGCTTCTGCGAGCGGCTGGAGGACTCTTGCGCTGGAACAAGCGCTCCCGTATGACCGCATTCAGTCTATCACCAGCCTCCCGCATCCCCAAGCGGCAATATCAGACCCTGGGACAAGCGACCCAGTGCTTGGAGCCGAGTTCGCGCAGCGGCGGCACTTCGCGCCGGCAGCTTTCGACTGCGAGCGGGCAGCGGGGATGGAACACGCAGCCGCTCGGCGGGTTGATCGGGCTCGGCACTTCGCCCTGCATGATGCGGTGCGCGCGCCGCCGCTCGACCTGGGGATCCGGAATCGGCACCGCCTCGAGCAGCGCCTGGGTGTAGGGATGCTTCGGGTTGTCGAACAACTCGTCCGAGTCGGCGATCTCGACCAGCCGACCGAGGTACATCACCGCGACGCGGTGCGACAGGTGGCGCACCACGCTCAGATCGTGCGCGATAAACAGGTACGAGAGGTGGAAGCGCTCGCGCAGCGACTCCAGGAGGTTGATCACTTGCGCCTGGATCGAAACATCCAGAGCGGACACCGCCTCGTCGCAGACGATGAACTGGGGGTTGAGCGCGAGCGCGCGGGCGATGCCGACCCGCTGGCGCTGCCCGCCGCTCATCTCGTGCGGATAGCGGTCGATGAATCTCGGGTTGAGGCCGCACACGCTGAGCAGCTCCGCGACGCGCTCGAGGCGCTCTTTCTTGTTCGGGTAGATGCCGTGGACCTTCATCGGCTCGCCGATGATCGATCCCACCTTCATGCGCGGATTCAGCGAGCTGTACGGATCCTGGAAGATGACCTGCATGCGCTCGCGCTTCTTGTTGAGGGCTGTGCGATCGAGCTTGCCGAGGTCCTCCCCCTCGAAGAGGATTTCGCCCGCGGTCGGCTGCTCGAGGCGCAGGATGCAGCGCCCCGTCGTCGTCTTGCCGCAGCCCGACTCTCCGACCAGGCCGAGCGTCTCGCCGCGCGCGACGGTGAAGCTCACGTCGTCGACCGCCTTGATCTTCGATACGGTCCTGCGGAAAAGCACGCCTTCCGAGACCGGGAAGTGCATCTTGAGGTTGCGCACCTCGAGCAGCGGCTGTCCCGCGGGCGCGCTCATGACGCCTCCTTGAGCAGCCGCAGCAGACGCCCTTTCTCGAAGCACGCCGAGGCGTGGCCGCTCGCCACCTCTTCGAGCGGCGGCACCTCGTGCGCGCAGCGCGCGACGGCGTAGCTGCAGCGCGGCCGGTAGGCGCAGCCCTCGATCTCGCGCATCAGGTCCGGCGGCTGGCCGTCGATCGGGATCAGGCGATCTCCGCGCGGCCGGTCCATGCGCGGCACGCTGCGCAGCAGACCCAGCGTGTAGGGATGAACCGGCTGGTGGTAGATGTCCATGGCGCTCCCGCTCTCGACGATCTTGCCGGCGTACATGACGTGGACGCGGTCGGCGTAGCGCGCGACCACGCCGAGGTTGTGGGTGATGATGACGAGCGCGACGCCCAGGCGCCGCGTGAGATCCTTCATCAGCTCGAGTATCTGCGCCTGGATCGTGACATCGAGCGCGGTGGTCGGCTCGTCGGCGATGATGAGCTTGGGCTTGCACGAGAGCGCAAGCGCGATCATCACCCGCTGGCGCATGCCGCCGCTCAGATGATGCGGGTACTGCTTCAAGCGCCGCTCCGGCTCGGAGATGCCCACCAGGCCGAGCAGCTCGACCGCGCGGTCGCGCGCCTGCTCGGGCGTGAGCTTGAGGTGCAGCTCCATGGTCTCGCACAGCTGCATGCCGATGCTGAGCACCGGGTTGAGCGAGGTCATCGGCTCCTGGAAGACGGCCGTGATGTCGCGCCCGCGCAGTTCGCGCATGCGATCAAGCGGCACCTTGAGCAGGTTCTCGTCGCCATAGACGATGCGGCTCGCG
>JBFGLA010000158.1:0-6652 GCA_041576355.1 Burkholderiales bacterium | reverse complement strand
GGAAGTGGATGCTCGGCAAACTCGCGAGCGCGCTGGCCGCGGCTTGCGTGGTGGTGGAACCACGGCGGCACGTGACCTCCGCGAACTCCCGATTGACAGCTTCGCGTCTATGCGATAACCAACTGCTTTGGGTGAGGAGAATGTCGATGGCGGAATCAGACAGCCAAACGACCCGGTTCGGACAGTGGCTCGTCAACAATGGCGTCGTCGACGAGAACGCCATCTTCGAGGCGCTGACCGAGCAGCGCCGGCTCACCACGCCGCTGGGGAAGCTCGCCATTCACGAGGGCTTCCTCACGGTGAAGCAGGTCTTCGCCATCCTCAACGCGCGCACCGACACGGCCGAGCTGTTCGGGGAGACCGCGATCCGGCTGGGCTTTCTTACCCCAACGCAGGTGGATGCGCTGCTGGACGCGCAACTCAAGGCCCGGCCTCCGCTCGGCGAACTGCTCGTCGACGCCGGACTGGTTGATCGCGAGCGTCTCTTTCGAGAGCTGGATGAGTTCCAGCGCTACAAGACGGGCCGGAAGGATTAGCTACGCGCGCAGCGCGTCGCGATCGACGAACGCAGCGTGCATCTCCTCGGGCGAGTCGGATATGCGCATCACGTGGTGGTCGCGGAGTGCTCCGCTCGACCGCGCCGCCTCGGTAATGCCATGAAATTCGAACTTTTCATGTTGGATTTTCATGGTCTATTTGCTATGCTCCACGGGTGCTTCCCCGCCCTCGACTCGAGTCCCGCGCGCGCGAAGCGCTACGCCGCTCGCGCGGCGCAGTGCTCGCTGGTCCGCGCCAAGTAGGCAAGACAACCCTTGCCCGCCGGTTCCTTTCCGCCGCGCATCCGAACTATTTTGACCTGGAGGACCCGGAGGCACGGGCTCGTCTCGCCGAGCCGATGGCCGCTCTGCGCGATTTGCAGGGTCTGATCGTCATCGACGAGGTGCAGCGGGTTCCGGAGCTCCTCCCCGCCCTGCGCGTGCTGATGGATCGGGAGCCGCGCCGCGGCCAGTTCCTGCTGCTCGGCAGCGCGGCGCCGAATTTCCTACGCCAGGCGGGCGAGTCGTTGCTCGGCCGGGTCGAGGTGATCGAGGTCGGCGGTTTCGACCTCGAAGAAGTGGGCGACACCGCGGAACAAACGCTGTGGACGCGCGGAGGCTATCCGCCTTCGTATACAGCAAGCTCCGATTCGGACAGTCTGCGCTGGCGCAAAGAAGCTATCAACCGCTTCGTCGAAGGCGACCTTCCGGCCCTTGGAATGAACGTCCCGGCGCCGGCGATGTTGCGCTTCTGGACCATGCTCGCGCACTACCATGGGCAGATCTGGAACGCGGCCGATCCGGCGCGCTCGCTGGGCGTCTCCGAACCGACGGTACGCCGCTACCTCGATTTCTTGACTCAAACCTGGATGGTCCGGCAGTTGCAGCCTTGGCACGAGAACCTCGGCAAGCGACAGGTGAAGTCACCGAAGATCTACTTCCGCGACTCGGGTCTTCTGCACGCGCTGATGGGCATCGCGGACCTCGCGAGTCTCCTTGCGCACCCGAAATGCGGGGCGTCGTGGGAGGGTTTCGCGCTCGAGCAGGTGATCCGCCTGGCGCAGCCGGACGCAGCGTATTTCTGGGCGACGCACCAGGGAGCCGAACTCGACCTGCTGTTGATGCGCGGTTCGGAAAGAGTCGGCGTCGAGTTCAAACGGGCCGACGCGCCAGGCATGACCCCCTCGATGCGCACAGCGCTGGTCGACCTGAAGCTCGATCGTCTGTACGTCGTGTATCCGGGTCGGTCGCGCTACCCCCTGGCGGAGCGCGTCGAGGCGGTCCCTCTCGCGGCGCTCATTTCCCCCGGCTGAACCCAGTTTACGCCCGCAGCGCCTCCCGCACCCGCTCCGGCGTGAACGGCATGTGGCGCAAGCGCTTCCCGGTCAGGCGATAGAACGCGTTCGCCACCGCGGCGGCGACGAAGGGATTCCCGATCTCGCCCAGACCGCTCGGCGGCGCATCGCGATCGACGAACGCGACGTGCATCTCCTCGGGCGTATCGGACATGCGCATCACATGGTAGTCGTGGAAGTTGCTCTGCTCGACCGCGCCGCCCTTCACGGTCACGCGCTCGTGCAGCACGCTCGACAACCCGTACAGAATCCCGCTCTCGACGTTCGCCCGCGCCGCCTCGGGCTGGACGATCAGCCCGCCGTCCACCGCGAGCCAGACTTTATGCACCCGGATCCGGCCCGAATCCCGCTCCAGTGAAATCTCGACCACCCCGGCGCCGAGAGACCCCGAGCGCTCGCTGATCGAGATGCCGAGCGCGCGCCCCTCGGGCCGCTTCGCCTTCCAGTCCGCCATGCGCGCCGCGGTCTCGAACACCTTGAGCGCGCGCGGGGCGATCGACATGCGCTCGATGCGGAACTCGACCGGGTCGATGCCCAGATCCGCCGCCATCTCGTCGACGAAGGACTCGATCGCGAACACGTTGAAGACGTGGCCGACCGCGCGCCAGTGCTTCAAGCGCACGCCGTGCGAGACGCCGCGCGCCTCGATGTGCTGGTTGGGCACCTGGTAGTACGGAATCTTGATCCCGGTGTAGAGCAAGTTCCGTCCGTCGCCGACGACGCAGTGCCGCCAGCCGACGACCTTGCCGGCGGCATCGAGCGCCGCTTCCAGGCACTGGAACGACTGCGGCCGGAACATGCCGTGGGCGATGTCCTCCTCGCGCGTCCAGATGAGCTTCACCGGGCGGCGTACCTCGCGCGCGATGCGCGCCGCCTCGCTGGCGTAGTCGCCGATCGAGCGGCGCCCGAACGCGCCGCCCATGTAGCACTGGTGCACGGTGACCTGCTCCGGCTTGAATCCGAGCGCCTCGGCGACATCGCCGCGGCAGCGGTCGGGCGCTTGCGAGCCGTCCCACACTTCGACTCGATTGCCATCTTCACTGAACCGGGCCACGGCGTTGAGCGGCTCCATCTGCGCGTGATAGCCGAGGTCGCTGCGGTAGTCGGCGCGGTAGGACTTGGCCGCCGACTTGAAGGCGGCCGCGGCGTCGCCCTTCGCATCGAGCGTCTCGGTCTTGGCGCCCGGGTCGGCGTGCACCTTGGCGTAGTCCTCCTGGAGGGCCTTTTCGGAGTCGAAGCCTTCGGCCTTGGCGCCCT
The DNA here is from genome assembly GCA_041576355.1 of Burkholderiales bacterium. Taxonomy (GTDB): domain Bacteria; phylum Pseudomonadota; class Gammaproteobacteria; order Burkholderiales; family SG8-39; genus JAOUFA01. The sequence goes on along the minus strand of JBFGLA010000158.1, from coordinate 3,504 downwards.
TCTTCCAGACCACCGCGAGCGCGTTGCGCGCCGCCATCGCGTGCTCGAAGGTGTCGGCGACGACGGCGACGCCGTCCGAGAGCCGCACCGTCGCGAGCACGCCTTTCAGCGCGCGCACCTTGGCTTCGTTCCAGCTTTGCGGCTCGCCGCCCTGTACCGGCGAGTGGCGCGCGGTCGCGTACACCATGCCGGGAAGCTGCACGTCGATGGCGTAGGTCGCCGTGCCGTGCACCTTGGGCGGAATATCGCGCCGCGGTACCGAAACGCCGATGATCCGGTATTCGCTTTTCTTCTTCAGCTCGGCCTTGTCCACCGGCGGCAGCGACGCCGGAACCCTGCCGAACGCGGCGATCTCGCCGTAGGTCAGCCGCCGGCCGCTCGCGGCGTGCACGACGGCTCCGGGCTCGGTCTTGAGAGTGGACGCTTCGACGCCCCACTTCTCGGCGGCGTTCAGGAGCAGCACTTTGCGCACCTGCGCGCCGGCGAGGCGCAGATCGTCGAAGTAGCGCATGACCGCGCGGCTCCCTACGATCGCCATGCTGCGGCTCTTGCCGGCTGGATACCCGTAGATGGCCGCGTCGGCCGGAGCGAATTCGATCGCGACCTTCGCCCAGTCGGCGTCCATCTCCTCGGCGACGAGGACGGCGAGCGAGGTCATCGAGCCCTGCCCCATTTCTGCGCCCGGGCTGAGGATGGTGACGACGCCGTCGGGCGCGATGCGCACCCAGGGATTCAGCGCCTGCGCCGTGGCCGCCTGCGCCGGCGCGATCAGGCGAAGGCCGTCGACTCCGAGCGCCAGGTAGAACGACAGGCCGCCGACCCCGGCGAGAAACTCGCGGCGGGTAATGCGCGGTCCGGTATGGATGGCTTCGGTCATGGCTCAGCCCTCCCTCGCCGCGCGCTCGATCGCGGCGATGATGCGATGGTAGGTGCCGCAGCGGCAGATGTTGCCGTCCATGTGGGCGACGATCTGCGCGCGGCTCGGCTTCGGGTTCGCGGCGAGGAGCTCCGCCGCCTTCATGATCTGCCCCGGCTGGCAGTAGCCGCATTGCGCCGCCTGCTCGGCGATCCAGGCCTTCTGCAGCGGATGCGAAGAACCCGGCGCCAGGCCTTCGATCGTCACCACCCGGGCGCCGCGCACGGCGGACGCTTGAGTCTGGCAGGCGCGTACGGCTGTGCCGTTCAAGTGGACCGTGCAAGAGCCGCACAGTCCGGCGCCGCAGCCGTATTTCGTGCCGGTCAGCTTGAGGTGATCGCGGATCAGCCAAAGAAGCGAGGCGTCGGGCTCCGCGTCGACCGATACCGGCTTGCCGTTCAACGTGAATGCGATCATTGACCCCCTCCTTTAGCCACGCGTTGCTCGCCGCTGAGCCGAACGGGATCCGGCCCTTCATTCTTCTTTTGCCGCGAGATGCTACTCCGCAGATCCGCGACTGTCACGATAGCGCAGCGACCGATCGACACTGATCGCCGCTACGCGCGGGCTCGAATTCATCGGTCGAGCTTTCCGCCCTAAGGAACGAAGCATGCGGGGGGCGATTGTCTTTGACCTCCATCATAGAGCGCCTCTTGACAGCAACCTAGAATCGCCTGGTCGTCACCAGGGGGATTCGAGGAGGATTCGATGAGCGATGCGATGAGCACTCCGATGGGCGCGGTGGCCGAAGCGCCCGCCAAGCCGACTCCGGAAAGCGCTGGATTCCGTTTCGCCTACGAAGACCTGCGCGAGTGGATCGCAGCGGCCGAAAAGCTCGGCGAGATCCGCCACGTCAAGGGCGCGACCTGGCAGGAGGAGATCGGCATGGCGGCCGAGATCGTGCAGCACTCGGATGCCGCCCCGTGCGTGATCTTCGACGAGGTGCCCGGTTGCAAGAAGGGGCACCGCGTGCTCACCAACTTCTTCGGCGGCAAGCGCAAGAACATGACACTCGGCTTTCCGCTCGAGTTCACGAAGCTCGAGCTGTCGCAGGCGTTCCTGGAAAACTACCTGCGCGACCTGAAGCGAGTCCCCTACAAGATGGTCGACGACGGTCCGGTGTTCGAGAACGTACTCACCGGCGATGACGTCGATATCACGAAGTTTCCCGTGCCCGTGTGGCACGAAGGCGACGGCGGCCGCTACGTCGGCACCGGCAGCTACAACGTGACGATCGACCCCGAGGAAAAGTGGATCAACGTCGGCACCTATCGCGTCATGATCCACGACCGCAACACGGTCGGCTTCTACATGTCGCCGGGCAAGCACGGCCGCATCCATCGCGACAAGTACCAGGCGCGCAACGAGCCGATGCCGGTCGCAATCGTGTGCGGCGGCGACCCGCTCACTTTCCTCGTCACGTGCAGCGAGATGCCCTACGGCGTATGCGAGTTCGACATCGCCGGCGGGCTGCGCGGCAAGCCGCTCAAGATGGTGCGCGGCCGCGTGACCGGTCTTCCCTTCCCGGCGAACGCCGAGCTCGTGCTCGAAGGTTTCGTTCAGCCAAACAAGCGCAAGCTCGAGGGACCGTTCGGCGAGTGGACCGGCTACTACGGCAGCGACGTGCGCGAGGAGCCGGTGCTCGACATCAAGGCGATCTACCACCGCAACGACCCGATCCTCCTCGGCTGCCCGCCGCAGCGCCCGCCGGAGGAGCAGGCGCGCTACCGCGCGGTCACGCGTTCGGCGCTCTTGCGGCAGTACATCCAGCAGGCCGGGGTTCCGGACGTCAAGGCCGTGTGGGCGCACGAGGTGGGCGGCTCGCGCATGCTGCTGGGCGTCTCGATCGCGCAGCGCTACGCCGGGCACTCCAAGCAGGCCGGCCACGTCGCCTCGCAATGCCATGCCGGCGCGTACGCCGGCAAGTACGTGATCGTGGTCGACGACGATATCGACGTCAGCAACCTCGAAGAGCTGATCTGGGCGATGCTCACGCGCTCCGATCCCGCGACCTCGATCGACATCATCACCAACGCCTGGAGCACGCCGCTCGATCCGCGCATCGCGCCGGAGGAGCGGGCGAAGGGCAACAACACCAATTCGCGCGCGATCATCGACGCCTGCCGCCCGTTCCACTGGCGCGACAAGTTCCCGAAGGTGAACATGCCCAGCCCCGAGGTCGCGCGCAAGGCGTGGCAGAAGTTCGGCCACCTGCTCGGCTGACGGGGTCGGTCAGGCGTCAGGCGAGCATCGCGAGCACTTCGTCGGTCGCGCGCACGCGCGCCATGCGGGGGAAGATGCGCCGCATGAACTGGTCGTGGTTGTCGGCCTCGGGCGAGGTGCACGCGTCGCGCACGACGACGAGATGGTAGTCGAGGTCGCGCGCCGCGAACGCGGTGCTCGCGATCCCGATGTCGGTCGAGCCGCCGGCGATCACGATTGTGTCTATCCGCCGCGCGCGCAGCGCGAGGTCGAGATAGGTCTGGTGAAACGCGCTCCAGCGGTACTTCGGGATCACGTAGTCGGCGTCTAGCGGCGTAAGCTCGTCGATCACCTGCGCCTCCCAGCTCCCGGCGACGACCACCGGC
>JBFGLA010000157.1:0-6653 GCA_041576355.1 Burkholderiales bacterium | reverse complement strand
CGGGAAAGCGCCACTCGCACGCGCGCACGGCGCTCGGCGGCAGGGGTCCCGAGGATTAGTAGCGGGTACACGACGTGGTCGTAGACCGTCATCACCGGCACCAGGTTGAACCCCTGGAAGACGAACCCCACCTTCTCGCGCCGCAAGCGAGTGAGGGTCGTCTCCGAGTTTCGCTTGACCGGCGCGCCGGCGAACTCGCGCACACCCTCGTCCGGCGTATCGATCAGGCCGCAGATATTGAGCAGCGTGCTCTTGCCGCTGCCCGAGGGGCCGGTCAACGCGATCAATTCTCCCGGCGCGATGTCCAGATCGATGCCGCGCAGCGCGGGTACGATCGTGCTACCGACCCGGTAGCTCTTGGTCACGCCGCAGAGCCTTACGGCGGGCGCGACCGAGACCGGAGCGTTCATCGACCGAGCTCCTTGAGGCGCTCGCTCGCCCGGGCGGCCTCGGGGCCGGACTTCGATGCCGCGAGCGCGTTCTTCAGCTGCGCGACCTCGTCATCGGTACGCTTCCGCTCGCGCGCGATCTCGGCCGCCTTGAGGTAAATCGCCGCCTGCATTCCCGCGGGGGTGCGGGCGAATGCAGGGTGCAGGGGCAGGGCGGCGATCAGCTTTTCCCCTTGCTCGCGGCGATGGAAGATTTCGTCCGGGATCTGGAGCAGGGTATTGGCCGCGACGAACCGCGTCTCGATGCTGACCGGCACGCCACGCACCGCTCGCGTATCGTCATCCGGTCTGAGCGCCGCGAGCGCACGGTCGATCCGATCCAGCCCTTGCTCGACATACTTGAGCTTGTTCCAGGGCATCCAAGCGTCGCGGCCTCGCATGCTCAATGCGCTTCCCAGGTACGCCGTAAACAATGGTTGCTGCGGCTCGGCCTGGGCCAGCCGCTCGAATGCCGTAACCGACCGCTCGACCTCCCGGCTATCTCCCTCGCGGGCGCGCTGGAATGACTCGAGCGCTTCGGCCAGGACGGGATCGGCAGCGGGCGATTGCGCTGCGGCGATGTCCATCGCGAGAAATGCGCAGATTGGAATGAGTCTCAGGAACATGACGCTGCCCTCCGTTGGGTGATGACAGAAGGCACGTTACGGACCGGTTCACAGGCGGTCACCCGGTTTGCGACGAGCGGGCGGATCCGAAGTACGAGCCGCCTTTGGGGGGGCCAAGCGGTCCTATCGGCCCCCTTGAAAGCGAAGCGCGCAGATCCCAAATTAAAGATGCAAGCGATGTGCTTGCGGTTCTTTACTTTGAACTTTGAAGGAGGAATCCGTATGAAAAGCGTTGTTCGCTGGGATCCATTCAGAGTCGAGGCCGGTCTGCCGGACCTAGCAAGCTGGGATCCATTCGAGGATAGCGCGTTCGAATTGTTGCCCGCGTTCTTCCGGCCGCTGACGCGCGGCATGGCGCGGGGCGCAATCGGCTGGGGTCCGAGAATGGACGTGGCGGAGACCGACTCCGCCTACCAGATGGCAGTTGAACTGCCCGGCGTCAAGAAGGAAGCGATCCAAGTCAGCGTCTATGACAACAGCGTCACGATCGAGGCCGAGGTGCCCGAGGAGAAGGTCGCGGCTGAAGAGCCCAAGTGGCTGCACCGCGAGCGCGGCATCGGGAAATTCTCGCGCACGATCGCGTTGCCCGAGGCGGTCGACGAGGGGACTTCCGAGGCCAAGTACGTCGACGGCGTGCTGTACCTGACCCTGCACAAGAAGCGCGCGGGAGAGACCAAGCGACTCGCCGTGCACTGAACGGCCGCTAGAGGCCGCCGGAGCCCGCCGCAAGGCGGGCTCTTTCAGTCTGTCGGGTCTCGGACCAGCCTGCGGTACTGCGCCATATGCCGGATGGCCTGCTTGGGCTGGCCAAGCTCCTTGCAGAGGAGAGCCAAGTTGTAGTGGCAGTCCGCCATGCGTGGACTGTGTTCGAGCACCTTCTCGTAGGCCTGCATCGCCTCGGTCTTGCGCCCCAGGTCTTCCAGCAGCACGCCGAGGTTGAAGAGGAGCAGGGAATCGCCGCCGTAGGCGGTTAGAGCCCTGCGATAAACGGCTTCCGCCTCTGCCGGACGCCCGGACTCGTGCAGCAGCCGGCCGAGGTTGATCGATGCGGTCAAGTGCGTCGGGTCCGCGGCGAGGGCTTGCTCGTACGCCTCGCGGGCGCCCTTCGGATCATCGCTTTCCAGGGCGAGTCCGCGATCAAGCCAACCCTCGGCGCCTTCCGGCGCAGCCGGTGCGTTCGGCTCGATAACGCTCAACGAGCCGCTTGCAGAGTCCACTTCGAGCCCGAGCAGGTATTGACCCGAATCCGCCTGCCAGCGGCTGCGCCCCTCTTTCACGATGACGCGGTCGGCCACGGCGGAAATGCTCAGCCCGGAAAGCGGCACCGTCTCGGGAAGGCGGCGGCGCAGCGCCTTGAGGGACTTCGTGATCCGCTTGGGCGGGATCTTGGCCGCAGCGAGCGCCTGCGCGGCGCGCAGGACGATCAGATCCTGAAAGGAGAAGAGCCAGCTTCTGCGCGCGCCGCGAGTCGGGGAGACAAACCCGGCATCGACCAGCCGCCGGATCGCGCTGCGCGGCAGATGCAGCAGCTTCTCGACGTCGCGCACGCCGTACGAATGCATGGCGGGCGTGCGCGGTGGGCGCTACTTCTTGGCGGTCGCTTTTCGCGCGGCGGGCGAGGCGACTTGAGCGGCCCGCTTGGCCGGCTTGCGCGCCGGTTCCGCCGCAGGCTCTGCCTTGGCGGGCGCGGCCGCCTTTTTCTTGTCGAGGCTCGCGCGTAGCGCCTCCATGAGATCGATGACTTGCGCGCCGCCTTCGGGCGCGCCTTCGGCGAGCGCGATCTCCTGGCCTTCGACCTTCTTTTGCACCGCGGCTTCGATGCGCTCGCGCACTTCGTCCTTGTACGCGCTTGGATCGAACTTCTCCGCGGTCTGCTGCTCGATCAGCTGCAGGGCGAGCTTCAACTCGGCGTCCTTCACTTCGGTCTTCGGAATCTCGATCTCGCCGATCGAGCGCACTTCCGCGGCGTAGAGCAGCTGCTGCATGACAAGACCGTCCTCGACCGGGCGCAGCATCACGATGTATTGCTTACCCCGCGCGGCCCAGCGGCCGAGCGCGCAGCGGTTCGTCTCGCGCAGCGCCTTGGCGAGCAGCGCGTAGGGCTTCGCGCCGCCCTTGTCCGGAGCCAGGTAGTAGGCCTTGTCGAAGTACACCGGGTCGACAGACTCGATCGGAACAAACTCGGTGATCTCCGCAGCGTGGGTGCCGGCCTCTTCGAGCGCCTTCAGCTCCTCAGGCGTGAAGAGCACGTATTGATCCTTGGCGAACTCGTAGCCCTTCACCATGTCTTCGCGCGGGACCACCACTTCTTCCTTCACGCAGAGGTATTGCTGCTTGAGCCGCGAGCCGCAGCCCTTGTGCAGGAGATTGAAGGAAATCGCCCGGCTCGCCTCGGTGGCGGAATAGAGCTTCACCGGAATCGACACCAGTCCGAAGGAAACCGTCAATGACGCAATCGATCGCGCAGCCATGCTCGCCTCCCGGTTTTTCCGCCCCTTTTCAGAGGGGGCCGGCGATTCTACGCCTTCGCGCGCTCGAGCGCACTTTCGAGACTCTGCTTGCGCGTAAGCGCTTCGCGCCAGCGGTCCCCCGTTACGGCGAGACGTTCCAACGCGTTCGGGACCCTGAAGTCGAGCGGGTGCGCCTTTGCCAGTTCGTCCCACGTGAGCGGCATCGACACCGGCGCGCCGGCGAGGCCCCTGGGCGAATACGCGACGTTCAGCGTCTTGCCGCGCACGTTCATGCTGTAGTCCATGAAGATTTTTCCGGTCCGCTTGGGAATGCTCCACTCCTGGGTGATCTCCTTCGGGTGCAGGCGCACGAGGTGCCTGCCGACGAGTTCCGAGACGTGCCGCGCGGCGTCGTAATCGAGCGTGCGTTTGATCGGAACGAAAACGTGCAGCCCGGTCTTGCCCGAGGTCTTGACGATGGGCTCCAGCCCCATCGACTCGAGCAGCTCGCGCAACCGAAACGCCACTTCCTTCCCCTTTTCGAAAGCGACCGTGTTCAGCTCAGGCTCGTCGCCCGGGGCTTCCTTGCCGGAGTAGATGTACGGGTCGAGGTCAAAGACGACATAGTCCGGGAAGTTGAGCACCGAGCTCTCGAGCGCCGCGAGCGAGCTCGCGAAGTCGGTGCTCTCGCTCGCCGCATCCGCGCCGGGCTTTGCGCGCGAATGCCAGACGTGGAACTCGAGCGTGCCCAGCTGCGCGAGCCAGAGCAGGGTCGCGAGGTTGTCGCACACCAGATAATCGTGCCGGTCGCCCTTGTGCTCGGAGTAGACCGTGACGGTGTGCGCGAACGGCGGCAGCTCCTGCTCCCAATGCTTCTGGAAAAAGCGCTCGCCGCCGATGCCCTCGGGCATGCGCACCATGGTGAGCGGGCGGTCGGCGACGTGCGGCAGCATGAAGGGCGAGACCCGCGTCAGGTAGCGCAGCAGATCGCGCTTCGTGACCGCGGGCTGCCTCAACGCCGGGTCGGCGGGCCAGTAGACGCGATCGAGGTGGGTGAGCCGGATCTGGTGTGAGCCGACCGCGAGCGGAAATGCCGACCTCTTGGCTTCTAATTGTTGCAGGATCTCGTCGAGCGGCGTCTTGGCGCGCTGCGCCTCTGCGACCCGCGGGCTCGTCTGCACGCGGCCGACTGCCTTCGGGTCGAGATCGTCGCGCAGGCGCAAAAATATCGGCGCGCGCAGAAAGCCGTCGCGGGTCCAGTTCTGGAACCGCACTTCGCACACGACTTCGGGCTTCACCCAGGTCGTCGGGCTGTGCAGCTCGGGCGGCTCGGAGAACGGGCAAGCGTCGGATTCGAGCGCTTCGACACGCGCCTTGACTTGCGCGAGACTGGCTTCATCGAAGCCTGAGCCGACGTGCCCGGCGTAGCAGAGCTTCCCTGCGTTCCAGTAGCCGACGAGGAGCGCGCCGAGCGGCGCGCGCGAGCCCTTGCCCTCCGTGTAGCCGCCGACGACGAATTCCGCGCTGTGGGTCGACTTGATCTTGACCCAGGCCGCCGAGCGCCGGCCGGCCTCGTAGCGGCTGTCCTTGCGCTTGGCGATGACGCCCTCGAAGCCGTTCCCGAGCGCCGCCTCGAGGAGCGCAACGCCGTCTTGCGACGCGTGCACGAGTTGCACGTGGGGGGACGGCAGGAGGCACTGCGCGAGCCAGCGGCGCCGATCCGAATAGGGCGCTTTCCGCAGGTTGCAGCCGGCGAAGTGCAGCAGGTCGAAGCAGTAGAGGACGACGGGCGAGTTGCGCTCGGCGAGCGCGATCTCCGTGTCGGTCTTGAGCTGGAAGCGGTCCTGGAGCGCGGCGAAGGACGGCTTCCCGGTCGCGTCGAACGCGACGATCTCGCCGTCGAGGATCATCCCCCGCACGGATTGCTTGCCCAGCTCCGCGGCAAGGCGCGGGAACGTCCTCGCCAGCTCGAGCCCCCGGCGCGAGCGCAGCTTCACCTCCGCGCCGTCGATGAAGGCGAGCACGCGATAGCCGTCCAGTTTCGGCTCCCAGCGCCAGTCGGCGTGATTGAACGCGGCGTCTGCCGATTCGGCGAGCATCGGCGCGAGCTTCTGCGGCATTGCTTCGCGCTCTCCCGCAGGCACGAGCTGCGTAGCGGAAAGCCGCCGCACCGGGACAACTCTGAGGTCCTCGACCGCTACGTCTGAGAGCACCGAGCGGTTGCGCGCGATGATGTCGGGCTCGCCCGCGAACGGATCCTTGTGTTTGATCAGGAACCAGTTCTTCTTGTCCGAGCTGCGCACCAGCGCGAACGAGCCTTTCAGCTTCTCTCCGCGCAGCTGGATGCTGAGCTTGCCCTTCTCGAGCCCGGCGCGGGCACGTCTTTCCGCCTCTTCGCGGTCATGGAACCAGTGCCCGCCGCCTTCGTCCGGCGAGTACACTCCGCAGTCCCAGACGATCACTTCGCCCGCGCCGTACTGCCCGGGCGGGATGACGCCCTCGAACGAGCCATAGTCGAACGGATGATCTTCGGTCTGCACCGCGAGGCGCTTTTCCTTGGGATCGAGCGACGGGCCTTTGGGGACGGCCCAAGACTTGAGCACGCCGTCCAGCTCGATCCTGAAGTCGTAATGGAGCTGCCGGGCCGAGTGCTGCTGCACGACAAAAAGGAGCGGCCCACTGCGGGCGACGGGCGCACCCGGCGCGGGCTCCGGAGTCGCCTGGAACGCGCGCTTGGCGGCGTATTCGCCCAGCGCACCAGGGGAGGGAGCCTTTTTCTGCGGCGGGCGACGGGCCAAGCAACCTCCGGACGAGTGGGCAACGAGAGATTCTAGCGAGAGCGTGGGCGATGCAGCTGTTGGCTGGGACGAGCGGCTACTCCTACAAGGAATGGCGCGGCCATTTCTACCCGGAGAAGCTCCCGGCGAGCGAGATGCTGCGCTTCTACGCCGAGCGCCTTGCCACGGTCGAGATCAACAACACCTTCTACCGCATGCCGGCCGAGACGATGCTTTCGAACTGGGCGAACGACGTGCCGGCCCATTTTGCTTTCACGCTCAAGGCGCCGCGGCGGATCACGCACGAGCAGCGCTTGCGTGAAGCCGAGCCGAATACGGCTGAATTTCTGCGGCGCGCGGCGATGCTCGGCG
>JBFGLA010000156.1:0-6664 GCA_041576355.1 Burkholderiales bacterium | reverse complement strand
GAGCCAGGTCCCCAGCCCGAGCGGATAGGTGAGAAAGACAAGCAACAGCGCCGCCGCCGGCAGCATGAACAGCAGCCCCAGCGTATTACGGTTGTTGAAGAAGCGGCTAAGCGACATCGGCAGGCCAGAACGCCGGGATGAACGGCGGCAGAGCCGTCCGTTCCATCCCGGCGAGTTGACCGGGCGAGCCCGGCTCGTCCCGGTCAAACCTTGTAGTAGCGCTCGGCCCGCTTCTGCGCCCGCTCGGCCGCTTCCTTCGGCGGCCTCGCCCCGCTCGCGGCTTCGGCCACCATGTTGACGATGATGAAGTCGGCCATCGCGCCCGCCGAAGCGTAGCCGAGACGTCCCGCGTAGCCGTGCGAGGTCATGTTCTGCACGCAGTCGCGGTACGGGGTGTGCTTCGGGTCCACGGTCCAGATCGGGTTCGAGTTGTACGACTTGAGCGGGTGGGTGACATAGCCGATCGCCGCCTGCTGCCAGGGCTCGTACTGCTCCTTCTCCATCATGAAGGCGACGAAGGCCTTGGCGGCGTTGGGGGCCTTGGTGTACTTGAATACCATCGCCTGCGAGAGCAGGTGCAGCTCGGTCGGCCGGCCGATGGGGCCGATCGGGTAGTTGGCGTGGCCGATGTCGGGCACCAGATCCTTCACCTTCGGGTCGGTCGCGTTTTTTGCCGCGTAGTAGATCGAGATGCCGTTGTTCGTCAGGCTGATCTGGCCGTCGAGGAACGCCTTGTTGTTGTTCGGGTCGAGCCAGGAGAGCGTTCCCGGAACGAACGTGTCGTATAGCTGCTTCGAATACTCGAGCGCGCGGATCGTCTCCGGGCTGTTGATCGCGACGTTACCCTTCTCGTCGACGAGCCTGCCGCCGAACGCCCACACCAGCCAGTGGGTCCACGAATTGCCGTCGCCGACCGCGTTGCCGAGCGCGAATCCGGGCGGCGTGCCCTTCGCCTTCAGCGCTTTGCACAGCTCGAGAAAGCCGGCGGTGTCCTTGGGAAACTCCTTGAAACCCGCTGCCTGCACGTGGCTGATGCGGTGCACGAAGCACGCCCCGGCGGCGCCGAGTGGAATGCCGATCCAGCGGCCGCCGCGCTTGCCGTAGGTTTCGGCGACCGGAAACCAGCCGCCGTACTTCGCGCCGAGATAGCTGCCGACATCGGACACGTCGAGTAGCTTGTCAGGGTACTGGTGCGGATCGTCGAACCAGCCGTAAATGATGTCCGGACCGGAGCCAACGTTTGCCGCCACCGCAGCCTTGGGCCGGACATCCTCCCAGCCCTCGTGGTCGACCCGCACCGGGACTCCGAACTTGTCGCTGAAGCGTTTGACGTGCGCCATGAACGCGTCCTCGTCGCCCTGCACGAAGCGCTTCCAGCGCAGCACGCGCAGCTTCGCGCCCTTTTCGGGCTTGTAGGTGAACGCTGCGGGTTTGCCCTGGGCATGGCCGATGAGCGGCATGCCGGCCGCGGTGCCGGCGGCAAGCCCGGCCGATATCTTGAGGAAGTCGCGTCGCTTGATGTTGCTCATGGTCTCCTCCGTTCGGGTGGAAGGTGAAAGGCGATCAGACGAGCCGCGCTCCGCTCGCCGGGTCGAAAATGAAGGTGAGCTGGGGATGCAGGCGGATGCGCTTGCCCGGCCGGAACTCGTGGCGCTCGCGCACCACCGCGGTCACGTCCGTCCCCGCGACCTTGCAGAAGATCTGGGTGTCGGCGCCGGTCGGCTCGACCAGCTCGACTTCGGCGGCAACGCCCTCGGCGCTGACCGCGAGGTGCTCCGGGCGCACGCCGAGCACGACTTCCCGGCCGGACTCGGCGCGCATGGCTGCGGGGGCCGGGAACGCGACGCCGGCTCCGACCTCGATCGCCCATGCTTCGCCCTGCCGGGCCACGCGGCCCTTTAGGAAGTTCATTGCCGGCGAGCCGATGAAGCCGGCGACGAAGAGGTTGGCCGGGTTGTCGTACAGATCGAGCGGCGATCCGATCTGCTCGACCCGGCCGCCGTTCATGACGACGATCTTGTCGGCCATCGTCATCGCCTCGATCTGGTCGTGGGTGACGTAGACCGAGGTCGTCTTCAGCCTCTGGTGCAGTGCCTTGATCTCGGTGCGCATCGCGACGCGCAGCTTCGCGTCGAGGTTGGAGAGCGGCTCGTCGAACAGGAACACCTGGGGCTTCCTCACGATGGCGCGGCCCATGGCGACGCGCTGGCGCTGGCCGCCCGAGAGCTGGCGCGGGTAGCGCCGCAGATATTCCATCAATCCGAGGATCTGCGCCGCCTCTTCGACGCGGCGCCGGATCGCCTCGCGCGGCTCCCCGGCGAGCTTGAGGCTGAAGCCCATGTTGTCGAACACCGTCATGTGCGGGTAGAGCGCGTAGTTCTGGAACACCATCGCGATGTCGCGCTCCTTGGGGGCGACTTCGTTCACGACCCGGCCGCCGATCGCGATCTCGCCCGAGCTGATCTCCTCGAGCCCGGCGATCATGCGCAAGAGCGTGCTCTTGCCGCACCCCGATGGGCCGACGAGGACGCAGAACTCGCCGTCGGAGATCGAGATGTCGACGCCGTGCACGACCTCGGTCGTGCCGAACGACTTGTGGATCCCGCTCAACCGGACTTCAGCCATTTCGCCTCGCGCGCGCGGGGTGAGGGCCGGCGGCGCCGTTCACCCAGCCCTTGCTGTAGCGCCGGGTGGTTTCGTCGATATGGTCGCGCATCGCGCGCCGGGCGCCGGGCGCATCGCGCGCCGCGATCGCCTCGACGATGCGCCGGTGCTCGCGGATCGCCGCGGCCTGCGTCGCCGGGCGCGCGAAATGGTGGTCGAGCCGGCTGAACAGCGCTCCCAGCCTCTGGTCCCAAAGGGACTGCACCATGAGCACGAGCGCGCTGTTGCCGGTCGCCTCGGCGATGCGCAAGTGGAATAGGCGATCCGGCAAGCGCGGGTCGCGCCCGCCGCGGTTCGCCTGCGCCATCTCCTTCAGGGCCTTGCGGATCGAGGCGATTTGCCCCCGGGTCGCGTTGCGCGCCGCGAGCGCGGCGCATTCGGTCTCGACGAGGCCGCGCGCGCGCATCAGCTCGAACGGCCCGGAGTCGGACGAGGCTGACTGCCGGGCGCTGCGCTCGTGCCGGTCGCGAACGTAGATCCCCGAGCCGATGCGGACCTCGACGTAGCCCTGCACCTCGAGCGCGATAAGCGCCTCGCGCAGCGACGGCCGGCTGACGTGGAGCTGCCGCGCGAGCTCGCGCTCCGCGGGCAGGCGCTCGCCGGGCGAGTACTCGCCGCCGCGGATCCGTGCTCCGATCCGGTCGGCGATCTGGCGATACAGACGCCGCGGCTCGACGGCGTGGGCCGGCATGAAAGCGATCGTCTCCAGAATGTGGACGCCGCGCCGGTATGCCGGCTACGGTCCGGGTTTTGCTCGACATCGTGCGGCGGGATGCCGGCTCGGCCAACTGGTCAGGCCAATTTCAGGCTAGCGTTTCACAGGGACGCTATCGGTGTCAAGGGGGACGCGCGCTTCGATCGCTCCGCGAGCCGGCGTCGCGCCGATGTCGGCGGAGGTAGAATCGCGCTCCACGAGCCGATGCGCGGAAAGAAAGGAAAGCGCGATGACGGGAAGGCTGCAGGGCAAGGTCGCGTTCATCACGGCCGCGGGGCAAGGCATCGGCCGCGGCGCGGCGCTCGCCTTCGCGCGCGAGGGCGCGCAGGTCTGGGCGAGCGACGTCAATCCCCAGCTGCTCGCCGACCTCGAGGGCAGGAACGGCATTCGCGCGCGCGTGCTCGACGTCACCGACGAGGCTGCCATCGGCCGCGTGGCGGGCGAAGTCGGGGCGATCGACGTGCTCTTCAACTGCGCCGGGTACGTGCACCACGGCACGATCCTCGAGTGCGCTCCCAAGGACTGGGATTTCAGCTTCAATCTGAACGTGAAGTCCATGTATCTCGTGACGCGCGCCTTCCTGCCCGGGATGCTGAAAAAGGGCAAGGGCTCGATCATTAACATGTCCTCGGTCGCTTCCTCGGTGCGGGGGCTTCCGAACCGCTTCGTCTACGGCGCCACCAAGGCGGCGGTTATCGGCTTGACCAAAGCGATCGCCGCCGACTACGTGAAGCAGGGCATCCGCTGCAACGCGATCGGGCCCGGCACGGTGGATACGCCTTCGCTGCAGGGCCGCATCAATGCCTTCGCCGATCCGGTGCAGGCGAGGAAGGACTTCATCGCGCGCCAGCCCATGGGGCGCCTGGGCACGGTGGAGGACATCACCGGGATCCTCGTGTTTCTCGCGTCGGACGAGTCGCTCTTCGCGACCGGCAACATGTATTCGATCGACGGCGGCATGACGGTGTAAGAACAACGCCTAACTTTCTGGAAAAACGCCTTTAAGAGGTCACAGCATGAAACTTTGTCGCTACGGAAAAGACGGGTTTGAGAAGCCGGGAATGATCGATGCGGAGGGGCGCGTGCGCGACCTATCCAAGATCGTCGAGCAGATCGGCCCGAGCGAGATTTCGCCGCGCGGGCTCAAGGTGCTCGCAAAGATCAAGCCCGAGTCCCTCGCCGTGGTGAACGGCAGCCCGCGCCTGGGCGTGCCTTACATCGGCATCGGCAAGTTCGTCGCGATCGGCCTGAACTACTCCGACCACGCCAAGGAGGCGAACCTGCCCATCCCGTCGGAGCCGGTCGTGTTCATGAAGGCGACTACCTGCTTGTGCGGGCCGAACGACGATGTGATCCAGCCGAAGAATTCAACCAAGATGGACTGGGAAGTGGAACTGGGCGTGGTGATCGGAACCGAGGCGAGGTACGTGAGCGAGACCGAAGCGCTCAAGTATGTCGCCGGTTACTGCGTCGTAAACGACGTCTCCGAGCGCGCGTTCCAGATGCAGTCCTCGCAGTGGGACAAGGGCAAGGGCTGCGACACCTTCGGCCCGATCGGCCCGTGGCTCGTGACGACGGACGAGATCACCGATCCGCAGAACCTCGACATGTGGCTCGAGGTCAACGGCAGGCGGATGCAGACGGGCAACACGCGGACGATGATTTTCTCCGTCGCGCATATCGTGTCGTACGTGAGCCAGTACATGACGCTGCTTCCCGGCGACATCATCACGACCGGAACGCCGCCGGGGGTCGCGATGGGGATGAAGGAGCCCGCGTGGCTCAAGCCGGGCGACGCGGTGACCCTGGGCATTCGGGGTCTCGGCGAGCAGCGTCAGCGCATCGTCGCCTACGCCCGCTGAACGAGGGGCCGGCGCCGGCGTCTCCTCTGCGCGCCGGCGAAGGCTTACTGCGACGGCTTCCCGATCATCCGGTCTTCGGTCGGTATGACCGCCAAGTTGGGGAACACGACCTTCATGTCGGCCGTCGTCTTGCCGTAGTCGTTCTTGACCGTCTTGATTCTCCAGTTCGTCGAGCGGGTCCTGCCGTACACGGCGGTGGTGCCCTCGGCGAAGAAGTCGCCCAGGTAGTAGGCCTTGCCAGCGTCGAACCGGGCATCCTTCATCAAGCCCTTGGGCGCCGGCTTCCTGGATTTGATGACCCCGTCGGCGTCGGTGTAGACGAATTCGGCGAGCGAGCACACGGACGGCGCAATCCTGATGACCTGCAACGGGAACTCGTTGGCGAAGCGCAGGGTGTAGGTCTCGCCGCTCGAGCAGCTGATCGCGAAGCCCATCGACATATGCTTGTCGAAGCTGATCGCCGCCTTCGGCGCCTCGATGAAGAACCGACCGTAAAGATAGGACTCTTTCCCGGTAGGCTTCTCGTCCACGCTGATCCCTGGCGTATAGCTCGCGCACCCGGCGAGCAGGGAGGCCGCGCAGACTGCCACTCCGCTTCGGAGACGATGGCTACGCATAAATTCCCCTTCTACGAATATCGGCGCCCCTATGAGCTGCCTGATACGGGCAATCTGCCGGAAACCACGGCTCGCGCCCAAGTGAAATATGCACAGCCGGCACGCCAGGACCGCGTGTAGGGGCCGGGTTCGTTGAAAATTCCCGCAGTGCCGCGCTGCGGAACTCTGTCCGCGGGCGCGCGCGAATGGAGTAAGCTTGCAGCGATTTCCCTCCGGCAAGACCCAATATGACTCTCCCGCGCGTCGACGGCGAGCGGCTCTGGCGATCCCTCATGGAGCTCGCCCGGATCGGCGCGACGCCCAAGGGCGGCGTGCGCCGGCTTACCCTCACCGAAACCGATCGCGAGGCGAGAGATCTCTTCGCGCGCTGGGCGCGCGAGGCCGGGATGAGCGTCGAGGTGGACGCGATCGGCAACGTCTTCGCGCGCCGCGAAGGGGAGGAGCCGGCGCTCGCCCCGGTCGCGATGGGCAGCCATCTCGACTCGCAGCCTTCGGGGGGCAAGTTCGACGGCGCTTACGGCGTGATGGCCGGGCTCGAAATCGTACGCACTCTGAACGACAAGGGCGTGCTCACCCGGGCGCCGCTCGAAGTCGTGTCGTGGACAAACGAGGAGGGTTCGCGCTTCGTGCCCACGATGATGGGGTCGGGCGTGTACGCGGGTGCGCACACGCTCGAGCATGCCCTCGCGCAGCGCGATGTCGAGGGCGTGACGGTCGGCGAAGCGCTCGCGAAGATCGGCTACGCCGGCACGGCGAAGCCGCACCGGCTCGACGCGTACTTCGAGGCGCATATCGAGCAGGGGCCG
>JBFGLA010000155.1:0-6665 GCA_041576355.1 Burkholderiales bacterium | reverse complement strand
CGACGTACGCGACGACTGCGGCCGCGATCCCCAGCAGTACGAAGGCGAAGACATTGAACCGCGTCACGTGCAGGTGCAGCGCGTCCATCCCTATGAACACCCCGGCGACGATGGGCCACGGCAGCCAGTGGATCGGTTTTCCAAGAAAGACGCCACGCAGTTTCATGACGCTCAACCTCCGGCTGGCGCGAGGGCATCACACACCCGGTTGCGGACAAAGTAGATCAACGCGACGCACGCGCCGCCTACGATCGTGACCAGGTAGCCCGAAAAACCGAACAGGGTGAGCTGCGGCGGGTACAGCAGCAGGATCGCGCAGCCGATCAATACGCCGCGCAACGCGACGTTTAGCCGGCCGCGCAGCCAGCCTTCGATCGCCGCGGAAATCGCCCATACGCCGGCGAGCGCCGTGCATGCGGAAAACGCGGTCAACCACAGCGGACCCTCGAACAGCAGCGTCGGGTTGTACACGAAGATGAACGGTACGAGATACTTGGTGATTCCGACCTTCGCGGATTCGACCGCCGTGCTCATGGGCGGGCTGCCGGCGATCGCGGCGGCGGCAAACGACGCGAGCGCCACCGGTGGAGTAATGGTCGACACGACGCCGTAGTAGAACGCGAACAGGTGCGCCGCAATCGGCGTCACCCCCATCTGCTCCAGCGACGGGATGATCAGCGCCGCGAGCGTGATGTAAACCGCAGTCGTCGTCAGTCCCATGCCGAGCAGGATCGAGGCGAAAGCGGTAAGCCCGAGCAGCACCAGCAGATGGCCGCCCGACAGATCGATCACCGACTGCGTGAACTTCAGGCCGAGCCCGGAGACGAACACCGAGCCGATGATGATCCCGGCGCAGGCGCAGGCGATGGTCACCGGCACGGTGCTGCGCACGCCGCTTTCCAGCGCCGCGAACAGGTCCACCGAACTCATCCGGGTATTCCGATTGATGAAGCTCAGCGACACGATGGTGACGATGCCCCAGAACGCCGACATCATCGCGCTGTAACCGATCGCCAGCAGCGTGATCAGCACGACGAGCGAAAACAGCAGATGCCAACCCCGTTTCAGGACCTCGCCGAAGCTCGGCAGCTTCTCCTTCGGAATGCGGACCAGGCCGTGCTTCTCGGCTTCCATGTGAACCATAAAGTACACGGTCGCGTAGTAGAGGAAAGCCGGAAGGATCGCCGCGACGATGACGACGAGCAGGTTCACCCGCAGGAACTCGGCGATGATGAATGCCGCGGCACCCATGATCGGCGGGGTGATCTGCCCGCCCGAAGACGCGCAGGCCTCGACCGCGCCCGCGAAGCGCGGGCGGTAACCGAGCCGCTTCATCAACGGAATCGTGAACGATCCCGTCGTGACGACGTTCGCCACCGCGGAGCCCGAAACCGTTCCCATCATCGCGCTCGCGACCACCGCCGCTTTAGCCGGCCCGCCGGTACGGTGTCCCGTAAGCGCGATCGCCAGGTCGATGAAAAAGCGCCCTGCGCCGGAGCGAATCAGCAATGCGCCGAAGATGATGAACAGCAGGATGTAGGTCGCGACCACCATCAGCGGGATGCCGAAGATGCCGTCGGGGCGCATGAAAATCACGTCGATGTACTTGCGGAACGAAGTCGGCGGGCCGTACAAAAAGCCGAAGAAGTGGTTCGAATACAGGCTGTGCAGCACGAAGAAGCCGGTGACCCCGACCATCGCCCACCCGACCACCCGACGCGTTGCCTCGAGCACGAGCACGATGAATCCGAGCCCGACCCAGAGATCGAGGGGCGTGATGTCGCCGCCGCGCATGTTGAACGCGTCGATGTCCCAGAGCGTATAGCCCTGGACGAACAGGCCGAAGCCGACCAGCAAGAGGTCGATCAGGAAGCCGACGCCGCGCAACGCGTCGCCTCGGCCGTCCGGCAGCACGAGCGGGTCGCGATACGAGCGGCGAAAGAGCGGATTCAGCAGCACCGCGAGCACCAGCATGACCGTGAGGTGAGTGCCGCGGAACGAGCGCGTCTCCGGGGTGCCGTAGACCGCGGTGTAAAGGTGGAACAGCGCCAGCGCGATCGCCAGCACCGCACCGACCGCGGCAACCACGACCGGCAGGCGCACGCCGCGGTCGCGCAGCACCGTTTCGAGCAACGAGGCTTCCTTGACCTCGTGATACTCGAGCCGCTCTTCTATGGCCTGGGGCGCAGTGTCAGCCATCGGGTCCGACGGAGGAGCCCGCGTTCAGGCGCCCGCATTGCGCGAGCTACAGGGCTCGCGGGCGAGCGCGCGGCGGAGCCGGCCTTTCGGGCGGGCCGCCGCGCCTCTTCCTCTGCATACGTGGTGACCTAGTTCTTGATGCCCATCTCGCTGTAGCAACGCTGCGCACCCGGATGAATCGGGATCGCGGCCGCCGCCAGCGCATCCTCGGGGTCGACCTCGTTCCACACCTTCTTCACCTGCGCAAAGGTGGCGTGCTCCTTCCAGAACACCTTGCACATCTTGTAGACCAGGTCTTCCGGCAGGTCCTTGTTTACCACCATGACCGTTGCCGTGGCGAGCGTCGGCACGTCGGTGTCCAGGCCTTCGTACGTGCCCTTCGGTATCTTGGTGGCGATCACGCCGGGATTGGTCTTGATGATGCCCTCCATCTTGTCGGGGTCGATGCCGATGAAGCGGATGCCCGGCTTGAAGTTCAGGTCGATGAACGAGGCTTGCGGCATCGACGTGACCGCGAGGAACACGTCGATGTGGCCGTCCTTCATGAGCGCCACCGAATCGGAGTAGTCGACATGGTGGACGGTTCCGCCTTCCTGCTTGATCTTGTCGAAGGAGAGGCCGTAGGCGGCGAGCACGGTTTCCGCGAACGCCGTTCCGGTCCATCCCGCCTTCCCGGGGCTGATGTTCTTGCCGACGAAATCGTCGATCGACTTGATGCTCGAATCTCTCGGGACGGCGACCTGCACCACGCCCGGATACAGCGTCGCGAAGAATCTGACGTTCTCGTAGGGGCGGTCGAACTTCCCGCGCCCGACGTAGCCGTTGTAGGCCGTGTGGCCGTAGCTCCAGCCGATCTCCGCGTTGCCCTGGCTCACGTCCTTGATGTTACCCACGCCGCCGCCTGGGCCGTTGGATGTGGCAACCCCGCTGATCTCCTTCTCCATCACTTGCATGATCTTCGCACCCAGCGGGTACCAGCTCCCGCCCGAAGGTCCCGATACCATGCGCACGAACGTGTCCGCATGGGCAAACGGAGCTGCGAGAGTAAGGCAGCCGACCACCGACGCCATTCTTAAGGTTCGGTTCATACGTTCCTCCTCCTTTCGGGTTTACGATCGCGTCATTCCTTCGTTCGGTCCCCGCGCGGTGCACCGCACCGCCCTATACCGGGACATGCCGGGTGTGTACCCCGGAGCGATCCATCGCGTACGCGAGGCAAGCCAACTGCAAATGAGTCTAGTCCGAATCCCCGAATGCGGAAAGCGAGCCCTTTCCTCTCGTGGATAGCATCATGGTCAGATTCCGGGGCCGCGAGATCATAAGCTCCGGAATTCAGTCGCTACTCGGGCATGAGCGGCCCCGAAAACGCTCCTGAAACCCGATTCGCATAACGAAACAGCGAATTCTCGGGCGTGCTCTTTACTTGGCGAGATAACCGGCAAACTGGTCGAGGGTCCCGGTCCAGCCCTGCTGCATCGATTCGCGCCCTTCGGCAAACGTCTTACGCTCCATGTCGCTCGCCTCGTGCGGAATCCACCGCACGGTGACCCGGGTCTTGCCCGCGCCCTGCTCCTCGAATTCCACCGTCGACATCGTCTGCAGCGGCCAGTTCTCCGACCACGGGTGTCGGGTCACGCCGCCCTTGGGATCCGAGAACGAGACGACGAACACGAGCCGCTTGGGGGCGACGATCTCGCGGTAGACGAACCGGCCCCACACGTCGCTGCCGTCTGGCGCGCGCATGCCGTAGTGAAAGACGCCCCCGGGACGCAGATCGACTTTGCAGGTGTGCACGACGAATCCTTTCGGTCCCCACCACTGCTTCAAGCGATCAGGCTCGGTCCACGCACTCCACACTCGATCGCGCGGCGCGTCGAACACGCGCGTGATGACGAACTCGTCGCTTCTCCTCGCATCCATCTTCTTCTCCTTCAAAGGTCGACCAGCACCTTGAACCCGCCGTAGATCATCCGCTTCGCGTCGAAGGGCATCGCCTTCGGATCCATCATGCTCGCGAGGCGCGGATCCTTCATCACCTTCTTGTTCACCCGATCGCGGTGCGCCCGGGACTTGAACACGATCCAGGAGAACATCACGGTCTCGCCGGGCTTGAGCTTGACGCTCTGCGGAAACGACGTGAGCTTTCCCCGCTTCACGTCGTCCGCGACGCACTCGCGGAATTGGAGCGCGCCGTGCTCGCGCCAGATCTTGCCGGCTTTCCGCGCCATCGCGCGGTAAGCCTCGACTTTCTTCTTCGGCACCGGCAACACGAAACCGTCGACATAAGCCATACGTCCTCCCTGGTGAGATCAGCAAGTCTCAGCATTTGTGAGTCGGCTCGCGCGCGCCGGAGGGCCTCTGGAGCAGACCGGACACGCGCCGCTCGGCGTCGACATGCACCGTGACAGATCGCACATCGACGGAATTCATTGCGCCGTCGCTACCAGACCGCTTGCAGCCCGGGTGCGCGATGCAGCCGGTCGTCTGCGGTGACGAGCGCTAGGCCCAGCGCCATTGCGGTCGCGGCGATGATGCGGTCAGCAGGATCACCGGGAACCGTCTCGCCGAAGGAACCTGCGACCTGCGCGATTTCGGCGCTCACCGGCTCGACACGCAATTCCGGTAGCGCCCGTATGTCGGCTATCCACTGCTCCGCGGAAGTTGCGAGCACCAGCCTGCCGCGCCGGATCGCGGTCGCGATCTCGAATAGGCTGATCGCCGAAGCCGCCACCGGCCCGTCGCGCAACGCGCTGCGAATCGCGCGCCTCGCGCGCACCGACAATCGGCTCGCGTCGGCGACCCACCAGACAAGCGCGTGAGTGTCGAGCAGGATCAACGGTTCACGTCCCACTCTTTCGGGTCGATCACGGGATCGAGCGGGCGCTCATAGCGCCGCACGCTTCCACGCAGGCGCCTGCGCGCAGCCTCGGCATCGTCCTTCGTGGCCGATGGCGGGGTGATCTCGGCGATCACCTGCCCGCGCGAGGTGACCCGGATGTGCTCTCCACGCCTTACCCTCGCCATGTACTCCGGAAGCTTTTGCCGGAGGATCGTGACTTTTACTTCTTTCATCGGACGCCCCAATATGTACATTTCACATGTACATTATAGACCGCCCGTGGCCGAAACTAGAGAATCCTTTCCCCGAACTTCTTCAGCGCCGCTTCCGAGAGCGTCAATCCGAGCCCCGGCTGCTCCTTGAGGGTGAGCTTGCCCTTGGCGATCTTCGGCGGGTCCTCGAACAGCTCCGCCTGCAGCGGGTCGCGCTCGGGATCGGTGAACGACTCGACGATCACCCCGGCGGGGCTCGCCGCGACGATGTGCGCGTGGATGAAGCAGTCGTGGTGCGGCGCGACCTGGACGTGGTTCATCTCGCACAGCGCGGCGAGCTTGCGGCCCTCGGTGAAGCCGCCCATCATCGTGCAGTCGAACTGCAGGATCTGGATCGCCTGCTCCTCGAGGAGCGCGCGGCAGCCGTATGCAGTCAGCTCGCTCTCGCCCGCCGAGAGCGGGATGCGCGTCTTCTGCGCGAGGAGCTTCAGCTCGCGGCGGTCGTCCGCCCAGCGCACGGGCTCCTCGAGCCAGCGCGGCTTGAGCGGCTCCAAGAGGCGCGCGCCCTCGATCGCGGTGGCGAGGTCCCAGCCGCGGTTGACGTCGACCATCAGGTCCTTGTCCTCGCCGATCACTTCGCGCACGAGCGCGAGGCGCTCGATGTCCTCGGCGAGCGGCAGCCCGCCGGCCTTGGCCTTGAAACCGGTGTGTCCCTGCGCCTTGAGCATCGCCATCTCGTCGCGCAGCTCGGCGGCCGTCTTGCCGTCGCGGTAGTAGGCGCAGGTGACGTAGCACGGCACCTCGCTGCGGTAGCCGCCGAAGAGCCGAAAGAGCGGGAGCTTCGCCACCTTTCCGACGATGTCCCAGAGCGCGATGTCGACCGCCGCAGAAATGCGCACGATCGCCTCGCGCGTCCAGCCCTTCTCGTGCGCGAGCCGCTGCCAGGTGAGCGCGAAGAGCTTCTGGTAGAGGCGCTCGGGCGCGAGCGCGTCGGCGCCGACGATCTGATCGGCGATTCCGCCGCGGAAGGCATGGATCCCGGCTTCGATCGGCGTGTAGCTCGTCGCGATGCCGATGCCTTCGATCCCTTCGTCGGTGCGCAGGCGCACGAGAATCTCGTTCGCCTTGGGGACGATAAAGTGGCTCACCCAGTGCGGGCGGCCGGAGTCGGGAGCGCGGAGGATGTAAACCTGAAGCGCGGTGATCTTCATGGGTAGCGAACACTCTCTATAATCGTAGCGCGTGCGCGAGCACGTAGGAAAAGCCAAAACCAGTATACACGCGAGTCTCCTCGAAGCAGGAACCCTCATGACCCTCAAGCGCCGCAAAGAGCCCTCTGGCACGCTGGTCGTGCTCGAGCACACCTCCGGGATCCTCAAGGACAACCCGCTCAAGGATCCGCACGTGCGCAAGCT
>JBFGLA010000154.1:0-6729 GCA_041576355.1 Burkholderiales bacterium | reverse complement strand
TTCCATGTTGTTCACGGTTTGACCGTTCACGCTGCGTATGACGTCCCCGGCGCGCAATCCGAGCCTCTCGAAGAGACTCCCTGCCTGCACCTGCCCGACGTTGAAGCCGCCGCCCGGATTGGGCGTGATCGTCGCCTGGCTCAGGAACTCCGGCCGCTGCAGGAGCCGCGAGACCATCTGACGATCGAGCACCATGCCCCCTGGGGCGGCGGGCGCCGAAGTCGCGGACGAGAGCGAACCGGGCGGCAGCCCGGCGCCGATCTCCTTCAGCGGCAGCCATTCGCGCACGCCGCCGCGCAGAACCACGACCCGATCCGCGTGCACCGATTCGAGAACGACGCCCGGCGCGACCTGCTCGCCGACACCGTAGGCCGTCTCGGTCTGGCCCTCGCCGCTGATGAGCGCGTAGCTCGCCGCGCCTCGCATGGCCACCCCGCTCAGCACCAGATTGATCGCCGAGCGAGGCAACGTGTCGAGCGCGACCTCGGCGCGGTTCGCGGCGCGGAAGACGCCGAAAAGATTGGCCGTTTGCAGCCCCTTCAGCTCGAACACGCCTTGCCGCGCGGGAGCGGACACGCTCGCTTGTGTGTCGGGCCGGGAAGGACTGGCGAAATGCCAAGTCGACTGCGCGAGGCTATAGCTCAGGAACACGAGAGCGGCCGAATTGACGAGCGCAGGCGTCGCGCGGTGGCCGCCGAGAGCCTGTGCGGCGCCCCAGATGGCGGACAAACGGCTTTTCCCTGTCAGTTGCGGCGGTTTCATGATGAACGCCCGTAATTATCACACGTATCCTATTGAACACAGGTACAAAAGTCACGTTGCCGAGAGCGCAAAACCCGGCTCCGCGGGAGCCACAGTCTCGCACCGCGCAGGGGGAGCCGCCATGATGCCGATCAGTCGCCGGGCGATAGGGCCTGAGTCAACCCGCCTCTTGGGAGCGCCGCCGAGGGTTTGCGGGTAGAAGAGAACTCATCCGAGCCGGATGCACTTTCATTTCTATAGGTCGAGCGAATGCCGCGCTAGCACCGCATACCTCGACCCATCGCTCGAAAGCGCCGACCGGACCAGCACGAATTCCTCCACCGCCCATTCGACCGCCGGCAACGGCGGCAGCGATTTCGGATCGCGCGCCTGGCGGATGAGCGTCACGTGCGCCGAAAACGGCCTCGCCTCGAGCTGGAATCCCTCCGCCTCCAGCTCGCGCTTGAGCGAGCCCGCGAGCTCGGCGAGCGCCGGCGGCGTTTCCTTCGGCCCCACCCAGACGATGCGGTTGTGCGGCCAGTAGCGCGCTTCCTCGATCGGGAGCCGGTGCGCCGGCGCGCGCACGCGACCGGCCGCCTCGACCGCGGCGCGCACACGGTCTGTCGCGACATCGCCCAGGAACGCGAGCGTGAGGTGGATCGTCGCCGCCCGGGTGACGCGCCCACCGCTCTGGCGTCCGACCTCGCGCGCCCAGCGCTCGAGCTTTTGCGCCGTGTCCTCTTGCGGCCACGCGGCGAAGAACAGGCGCAGCTTCGCGCTCATCCGTCGCGCCGGGTGCGCCGCCCGCCGTCGATCACTTGTCGGCGAGATGCCGGCGCGTGAGCGCTGCCAGCGCGCGCTCGACGCCGTCGGACGACTTCTCCAGCGCGGCCGCGATCAGCTCCTGCTCGCGCCGGCCGCGGTTCTGCGACAGCTTCCAGCGCGTCTCGATGCGCGTCACGGCGATCTCGAAATTGACGATGCCGCCGAGCATCTGCGCGACGTACTCGTCGCGCAGGGCGTCGAACTTCGGCAGCCACTCGGGATCGAGCGCGGCGACGAGGCGCCGCTGCGAAGCGTGCTTCGCGGCTTCGTCCTCGATCACCTTCGGGATTCCGTACGCGTGCACGGCGGCGTAGTTCCAGGTGGGCACCCGCTCTTTCTCCTCGTACCAGCGCGGCGAGACGTAGGCATGCGGCCCGGAAAAGACGACCAGGACCTCGTCATCGAAAAATTCGCGCCACTGCGGATTGGGTTTCGCCATGTGCATGTCGAGAAACAGCCGACCGGCGCGCTCTTCGGCGATGACCGGAAGGTGGGAAGCGTGCAGCGCGCCGCCGGTCCCGGTCACTAGCAGCGGGAAGTTGTGCGCGCGCATGAACTCGAGCAGCTCGGCGCGATCCTCGACCCGGTTGTAGGAGGGCGAGTACATCAGCGCGCCCTGCCAGATGCAGCTTCGTCGATCAGCACGACCGCCATCGCCGCGATTCCCTCGCCGCGGCCGGTGTAGCCGAGCCCTTCGCTGGTGGTCGCCTTGACGTTAACCGCGTCGCGCGCGATGCCGAGATCGGCCGCGATGTTGTCGATCATGCGCGTCATGTAAGGCGCGAGGCGCGGGGCCTGCGCGACCATGGTCGCGTCGACGTTGACGACGCGGTAGCCGGCCTGCGCCAACTTGCGCACGACCTCGCGCAGGAGCGCGCGGCTGTCGGCATCCTTGTATCGTGCGTCGCTATCCGGAAAGTGGCGGCCGATGTCGCCGAGCGCGGCCGCGCCGAGGAGCGCGTCGCACACCGCGTGCAGCAGCACGTCTGCATCCGAATGTCCCTCGAGCCCCTTTTCGTAGGCGATCTCGACCCCGCCGATCACGAGCTTGCGGCCCGCGGCCAGCGCGTGCACGTCGATTCCCTGCCCGATTCTCATCGAGGCTCCCCCGCAGGGAGACGACCGCGCAGGATCGCCTGCGCGATCGCGAGGTCTTCGGGATAGGTCACCTTGAGATTCTGCCGGCTGCCGGCGACGATGCGCGGCTTGAGCCCCAGACGCTCGATCGCGGCCGCCTCGTCGGTCGCGGCGCCGCCTTTGCGCGCCAGATCTTCCAGCAGCGCCTGCGCGAGCAGCCCCGCGCGGAACATCTGCGGCGTCTGCGCGAGCCAGAGCTGGCTGCGATCCTCGGTCGCGGCGACGCGCTGCGCACCCGCCTCGTCCTTCGCCACGCGCTTCACGGTGTCGGGCACCGGGAGCGCGAGGATGCCGCCGATCTCGTCGGCGGCGCATTCCGCGATCAGCCGCTCGACGTCGGCGCGCGGCACGCAGGGACGCGCCGCGTCGTGCACGAGCACCCAGTCGTCGGCGTCGACCGCCGCCATCGCCGCGACCAGGCCGTTGTACACCGAGTCGCGCCGCGTCTCGCCGCCGCAGTAGAGCGGCTCGACGCGCTCGCCGAACCCGCTCCAGTCGCAGGCGGCGAACATCGGGTCCTGGCGCGCGAGCACGACGAACACGGTTTCAACCGGCGGCACGCACACCGCGTTCACCGCGTGCCAAAGCATCGGCTGGCCGGCGATCGGAAGGTACTGCTTGGGCTGCTCCCCCGCCATGCGGGTGCCGCTGCCCGCGGCAGGAATCAATGCGAAGAAGGCCAAGAGAATTCGTCTGAAATTCGGCCGCGTATAATTGCACGGCGCGTTCGAACCGACAACCGAATTCGCGCATCGCATCGATTCACACAGCCGGCGCGCCTTTTCAACGCAGTTCTCCTGGATGCATCGAGATTCGATTCCCGCCCGCAGGCGCTACACCCGGCTCGCCGGCTCGGCAGATGCGCTACTTCTCGGTCGGCTCGCGGCCGAAGCGAGACCACTCGCGGTCGTCTCGGAAACCGCGCTCGACGCGCAGCGCCTGGTGGAGGAAATCGCGTGGTTCGCCCCCGAGCTGCGCGCCTCGCTCCTGCCCGACTGGGAGACGCTGCCCTACGACCAGTTCTCGCCGCACCAGGACCTGGTCTCCGAGCGCCTGGCGACGCTCTACCGCACCCAGCGCGGCGAGTTCGACGTCGTCGTCGCGCCCGCATCGACCGCACTCGTCCGGCTCTGCCCCCCGGAATATATCGCGGCGTATACGTTCTTTGTCGAATCCGGCAAGCGGCTCGACCTCGAGGCGCTGAAGACGCAGCTCGTCACCGCCGGCTACCAGAGCGTCACGCAAGTGGTGGCGCCCGGGGAGTACTGCTTTCGCGGCGGCCTCATCGACGTGTTTCCGATGGGAAGCGCCGTGCCTTTCCGGGTCGAGCTCGACGACGATCTCGTCGATACGATTCGCACCTTCGACGTCGATACGCAGCGCACGCTCTATACGGTGAAGGACATCCGCATGCTGCCGGCGCGCGAGTTCCCGCTCGACGAGGCGGCGCGAGCGCGCTTTCGCAGCCGCTTCCGCGAGATTTTCGAGGGCGATCCTTCCAAGAAGCGCCTCTATCGCGACGTCTCGAACGGCGTTCCCACGGCCGGGATCGAGTACTACCTGCCGCTCTTCTTCGAATCGACCGCGACCTTTCTCGATTATCTGCCGGCAGGAACGACGCTCGTCCTGCAGCACGATGTCGCGGCGGCGATCGAGACGTTCTGGGCGGACGCGACTTCCCGCTACCGGCTCCTCGGCGGCGACCCGGAGCGCCCGCTCCTCGCGCCCGCGCAACTGTTCGTTGCGGCGGAGGAGTTTTATGTTCGCGCGCGCGACTTCGCGCGCGTGGACGTGATCGCGCGGACCGAGGAAAACGGCGCCGGCGCAGAGCCGCTCGTCGCGCAGCCGCTGCCGGCTCTGGCGGTGGACCGGCGCGCGCAGGATCCGATCGCGGCGCTCAAGCATTTTGTCGAGACCTCGAACCTGCGCGTGCTGCTCGCGGCCGAATCCGCCGGGAGGCGCGAGACGATGTCGTCCTACCTCGTCGAACACGGCCTCAAGCCCGCGCCCTGCGCGAGCTTCGCCGAGTTCGCGGCGGGCCGCGAGCGGCTGCTGATCGGAGTCGCGCCGCTCGCCGCCGGTTTCATCGTTCCCGCCGAGGGCTGGTGCGTCGTCACCGAAGCCGAGCTCTACGCCGGGGTCGTGCGCCGGCGCGCGCGTCCCGGCGAAAAGCGCAGCTCGGTCGAGGGGATGCTGCGCGACTTGTCCGAGCTCAAGATCGGCGATCCGGTCGTTCACGCGCAGCACGGCATCGGCCGCTATCAAGGCTTGGTGAGCCTCGACCTGGGCGATGGCCCGGCGGGACAGATGAGCGAGTTTCTTCTCCTCCAGTACGAAGGCGGCGACAAGCTCTACGTCCCGGTCTCGCAGCTCGGCGCGATCTCGCGCTACTCGGGGGCGCAGCCCGAGGCGGCGCCCTTGCACAAGCTCGGCAGCGGCCAGTGGGACAAGGCAAGAGCGAAGGCGGCGAAGCAGGTGCGCGACACCGCGGCGGAGCTGCTCGCGCTCTACGCCAAGCGTGCGGCGCGCCAGGGTCACGCCTTCGGCATCAAGGCGCACGACCTCGAAGCGTTCGCCGACGGCTTCGGCTTCGAGGAAACGCCCGACCAGGCGGCCGCGATCGAGGCGGTGGTCGCCGACATGGCCTCGGGCAAGCCGATGGACCGGCTCGTGTGCGGCGACGTCGGCTTCGGCAAGACCGAAGTCGCGCTGCGCGCGGCCTTCGTCGCGGTCGCCGACGGCAAGCAGGTCGTCGTGCTCTGCCCCACGACGCTGCTCGCCGAGCAGCATTTCCAGACCTTCTCCGACCGCTTCGTCGACTGGCCGGTGCGGATCGCCGAGCTGTCTCGATTCAGGACCGGCAAGCAGTCCGCCGCGGCTCAGCAACAGCTCGCCGCGGGCGAGCTCGACATCGTCATCGGCACGCACCGGCTGCTCAGCCAGGACGTGAAGTTCGCGCGCCTGGGCCTGGTCGTGATCGACGAGGAGCACCGCTTCGGCGTGCGGCAGAAGGAGGCGCTCAAGGCGCTGCGCTCCGAGGTCGACGTGCTCACGCTCACCGCGACCCCGATCCCGCGCACCCTCGCGCTCTCGCTCGAGGGCATCCGCGACTTCTCGGCGATCGCCACCGCGCCGCAGAAGCGCCTCGCGATCAAGACCTTCGTCGCGCCGTGGTCCGAGGGCCTGATCCGCGAGGCCGTGATGCGCGAATTGAAGCGCGGCGGGCAGATCTATTTCCTGCACAACGAGGTCGAGTCGATCGAGCGCATGCGCGAGCGGCTCGCGCGCCTCCTGCCCGAGGCGAGGATCGCCGTTGCGCACGGCCAGATGCGCGAGCGCGAGCTCGAGCGCGTGATGCGCGATTTCACCGCGCAGCGCTCGAACGTGCTCCTATGCTCGACGATCATCGAGACCGGGCTCGACATCCCGACCGCCAACACCATCGTCATCCACCGCGCCGACAAGTTCGGGCTCGCGCAACTGCACCAGCTGCGCGGCCGGGTCGGACGCTCGCACCACCAGGCGTACGCCTACCTCCTCACCCCGCCCGAGGATGCGATCGGCGCGCAGGCGGCCAAGCGCCTCGAAGCGATCCAGACGATGGAGGAGCTCGGCTCGGGCTTCTACCTCGCGATGCACGATCTGGAAATTCGCGGCGCAGGCGAGATCCTGGGCGAATCGCAGTCGGGCGAAATTCAGGAGATCGGGTTCTCCCTCTACGCGCAAATGCTCGAGCGCGCCGTGCGCCGCCTCAAGGCCGGCCGCGCGCCCGAGATCGACGATCCGGGTGACGTCTCGGCCGAAGTCAACCTGCACGCCCCGGCGCTGCTCCCCGCGACCTATTGCAGCGACGTGCACGAGCGGCTCGCGCTCTACAAGCGCCTCGCCGACTGCGAAACGCCGGACGGTCTGGACGCGATGAGCGAAGAGCTGGTCGATCGCTTCGGCGAGCTGCCCGAGCCGGCGCGCGCGCTGCTTGAATGCCATCGCGTGCGGATCGCGGCGCGGCCGGTCGGCGTCGCGCGG
>JBFGLA010000153.1:0-6758 GCA_041576355.1 Burkholderiales bacterium | reverse complement strand
GCCGCATGGAAGAGGCGCGCCCCGTCCAGGTGCGTCGCCAGGCCGCGTCGCGCGGCGAGCGCAAGCGCCTGCTCGAGGTACGGCCGCGATATCACGCGGCCGGTGATCGTGTTCTCGAGCGCGAGCAGCCGCGTGCGCGCGAAATGCGGGTCGTCGGGCTTGATCGCCGCCTCGACCTCGGCGAGATCGAGCGTGCCGTCCGCGCGATTGGCGAGCGGCTGCGGCTGGATCGATGCCAGGACCGCGCCGCCTCCCGCCTCGAAGCGGTAGGTGTGCGCCTCCTGGCCGACGATGTACTCGTCGCCGCGCCCGCAGTGGGCCATCAGCGCCGCGAGATTGGACTGCGTGCCGCTGGGAAAGAAGAGCGCCGCGTCGAACCCGAGCATGTCGGCTGCGCGCGCCTGGAGCCGGTTGACGCTCGGATCGTCGCCGAATACGTCGTCGCCCAATTCCGCTTCCGTCATCGCGCGGCGCATCGCCGGCGTGGGCTGTGTAACCGTATCGCTGCGCAGATCGACCGCCATCGGCACCACCCCGTCGCGCGTCAGCGCTTGCGCGCGGGGCCGGGCGGGGCCGGATTCTTGGGCGCTGCGGGCGCGGGCGCCGCAGGAGTCTTCGGTGTCGCAGCCACGGCAGCCTTCTGCCCCGCCGCAGCCGGCGGCGTCTGGGCCGCGCCCGAGCCGCGCGGCGGCTCGAACGGATCGAAATCGACGCGCGACCCGAGCGCGTCGCTAATCGCTTCGCGCACACGGCGCATCGCCGGCAGCGCCTTCTTGAACGCTTCGACCAGCTTCGGATCGTAGAGCGCGCCGGCCGACTTCACGATCTCGTTCGCCGCCATTTCGACGGCGAGCGCGCCGCGGTGGAATTGCGCAGTGGTCATCGACTCGAAGGTGTCGACGATCGCCATCAGCCGGCCGGGCCAGGGGATTTGCTCGCCCTTCAGTCCCTTGGGGTAGCCCAGACCGTTCCATCGCTCGTGGTGCGTGAGCGCCATCGTGCGCGCGACCTGCATCACGGGATCGGACTGCTCGCCGATGATCGAGGCGCCGAGTTCGGGGTGACGCCGGATCTGCTCCCAGTCCGGAGCGCTCGGCGCGCCGCGCTTGCGCAGAATCTCGGCCGGGATCGCGACCTTGCCGATGTCGTAGAGCGGCGCCGCCTTCATCGCGAGATCCACCACGTCCGGCTTCGCCCCCGACGCCTCCGCGAGCAGCTTCGTGTATTGCACGACGCGCAGGACCCGGTTGGATGCGGAAGCGCTCTCGTGGTACTCCATCGCCCGCGCGAGCCGCCGGATGACGTGCAGTTTCGCCTGCTCGAGCGCCACGGTGCGATCGCGCACGAGCGCTTCCAGCTCATGCTGCTTGTTGGCGAGCCCCAGATGCGTGCGCAAGCGCGCTCGCAGCAGCACGGCGTTGATCGGCTTCGTGATGTAGTCGACCGCGCCGACCGCGAATCCCTGGGCCTCGTACTGGTCCTCGCCGCGGGCGGTGAGGAAGAGCACCGGAATCGACGCGGTCGCCGCATTCCCTTTCAGCGCCTTGCAGACCTCGAACCCGTTCGCACCCGGCATCTCGACGTCGAGCAGGATGATGTCCGGCTTCGGTGCGGCCAAGGCGAGCGCCATCGCCTCGCGGCCGTCGGCCGCCGTTTTCACCTGCATATCCTTGCCCAGAATCGCCGCGGCGAGCTTGCGGATGTCTTCCGAGTCGTCGACGACGAGGACGACCGGCATGGGCGCTGCGTTCTGGCTCATGGGGCGAGTTTACCCGGCCGCGCGCCGGATGCGTCGACCGCCGTGTCCCGCAAAAGGGCTTGGCCTCAGCGCAAAGATGCGTTGATCTTGTCCAGGACGGCGGATCCCGGGCATAGTTCACGCTCGCCGAGGCGGTTGAACGCCGCATCGACCGTGCCGAGATGCGCGTGCATATCCACCGGCTCCGCATCGACGTACAGCAGCCCGGTCACGATTTCGCCCTCGGCCTGGTGCCGCTGGACGTAGTTCGCGGCGGCGATGCGGTCGGTCGGATCGTAGGACGAATCGAGCTTGCGCAGGCGAAGCACCGAGCCGTCGTGCTGCGTGACCTCGACCTTCTCTCCTTCGGGGAAATCCACCGTAATCTCCTCGCGCAGCGGCATGAAGTCGAGGCGGTTCACGGCGTCGTTGTGCTCGCGCACGTAGTCGTAGCTCTTGGTCGAGCCGGGATGGTTGTTGAACGCGACGCACGGGCTGATCACGTCTATGAAAGCCGGCCCCCGGTGCGCGATCGCCGCCTTGAAGAGCGGAACGAGCTGCTTCTTGTCGCCCGAGAAGCCGCGCGCGACGAATGTCGCCCCGAGCTGGAGCGCCAGAACCACGAGGTCCACCGCGGTGTCCGGGTTCACCGCCCCGCGCTTGGACTTCGATCCCTTGTCCGCCGTCGCCGAGAACTGGCCCTTGGTGAGCCCGTAGACGCCGTTGTTCTCGACGATGTAGACCATGTTCACGCCGCGGCGCATGACGTGCGCGAACTGGCCCAGACCGATCGAGGCCGAATCGCCGTCTCCCGACACGCCGAGATAGATCAGATCCCGGTTCGCGAGATTGGCCCCGGTGAGCACCGACGGCATGCGCCCGTGCACGGAATTGAAGCCGTGCGAGTTGCCGAGAAAGTAGTCCGGCGTCTTCGAGCTGCAGCCGATGCCGGAGAGCTTGGCGACGCGATGCGGCTCGACGTTCATCTGCCAGCAGGCGTCGATGAGGGCGGCGCTGATCGAGTCGTGCCCGCAGCCCGCGCACAGCGTCGAGATCTTGCCCTCGTAATCCCGGCGTGTATGGCCGACCTTGTTGAGCGCCAGGCTGGGATGATGGAGCTTCGGTTTGGCGAGGTAAGTCATCGTTTTCGCTTCCTATGCCGCACGGTCTTTTTTCAGCGGCTCCACGTTGAGCAACCGCACCTGCTCGGCGATCTCCTTCGTGATGAAGCGCGCCGTGATCGGCGTTCCGTCATAGTGCAGGATCGGCATGAGCTTCCCCGGATCGACCGCAAGCTCGTTCACGAGCAGGCTCTTCATCTGCGCGTCGCGGTTCTGCTCGACCACGAACACCTGCTGGTGCTCGGCGATGAAGTCGGCGACCGAATCGTTGAACGGAAAACCGCGCACGCGCAGCGTGTCCAGTTGGATGCCGCTTTGCTCGAGCGCGGCGATCGCTTCCGCCATGGCCGGACCGGTCGAGCCGAAGTAGACGGCACCGAATTTCGTCTTCTGCCGCGCACGCTGAACGACCGGCGCCGGAACCATGCTCTTTGCCGTCTCGAACTTGCGCAGCAGGCGCTGCATGTTTTGCGCGTAGTCGGGCCCGGCTTCCGAGTACACGGCATAGGCGTTCTTCGACGTGCCGCGCGTGAAGTAACTGCCGCGCGTCGGGTGCGTGCCGGGATAGGTGCGGAACGGAATACCGTCGCCGTCGACATCCAGGTAGCGGCCGAAGTCCTTGCCCGCCTCGAGCTCGTCGTGCGTCATGACCTTGCCCCGGTCGTACCTTCGGGCGTCGTCCCACTTGAACGGCGCGGTGAGGCGCTGGTTCATGCCGATGTCGAGGTCGGTCATGACGAATATCGGGGTCTGCAGCCGCTCGGCGAGATCGAGCGCGAGCGCGGCGTGCTCGAAGCACTCGCTGGGATCTTCCGGAAACAGCAGCACGTGCTTGGTGTCGCCGTGCGATGCATAGGCGCAGGCGAGGATGTCGGCCTGCTGGGTGCGGGTCGGCATCCCCGTGGAAGGGCCGCCCCGCTGCACGTTGATGATCGTGACGGGAATCTCGGCGAAATACGCCAGCCCGATGAACTCGCTCATGAGCGAGATGCCCGGACCCGAGGTCGTGGTGAACGCCCGCGCCCCGTTCCAGCCCGCGCCGACGACAATGCCGATCGAGGCCAGCTCGTCCTCGGCCTGCACGATCGCGTACTTGCGCTTGCCGGTGTCCGCGTCGACCCGCAGCTTGGCGCAGTAGCGCTGAAACGCCTCCGCGAGCGACGACGAGGGCGTGATCGGATACCACGCGCACACCGTCGCGCCGCCGTACAGGCAACCGAGCGCCGCGGCGGAATTTCCGTCGATGAAGATGTGATCCCCGACGTTGTAGGCGCGCTTCGCCTTGAGCCCGACCGCGTCCTTCAGCTTCTCCTGGGCGTAGCTGTACCCCATCTGGAACGCGTTGAGGTTGGGCTTGAGCAGCTTCTCCTTGCCCTTGTACTGCTCGCCGATCAGCTCCGCGATCACCTCCGGCTCGATCTGGATCATCGCCGCGAGCGCCCCGATGTAGATGATGTTCTTGAACAGCTGCCGCTCTCTCGCGTCGGTATAGCTCTGGTTGCAGATCTCGGTGAGCGGCATGCCGATGACATGGATGTCGTCGCGGAATTTCGAGGGCGGCAGGGGCTTGGTGTTGTCGTAGAAGAGATAACCGCCCGGGTCGACTTCCTTCACGTCGCGGTCCCAGGTCTGCGGGTTCATCGCGACCATCATGTCGACCCCGCCGCGGCGGCCCAGCCAGCCCCGCTCGGCGACCCGCACCTCGTACCAGGTCGGCAGTCCCTGAATGTTGGAAGGAAAGATGTTGCGCGGCGAGACCGGGATCCCCATGCGCAGGAAGCTCTTCGCGAACAGCTCGTTCGCCGAGGCCGAGCCCGAGCCGTTGACGTTCGCGAACTTGACGACGAAATCGTTGATGGCTTCGATGCGTTTCATTATGACAGTAACTCTAAGCGGCCTTGCGCTGCGGTTTGCGGCACCCCGGTCCCGCCTGCGTCATCTCGAGCAGGAATTTCTGCATGTCCCAGGCACCGGTCGGGCAGCGCTCGGCGCACAGGCTGCAGTGCAGGCACACGTCCTCGTCCTTCACCATGACCCGCCCCGTGCGCAAGCCGTCCTGCACGTACAGGTCCTGCGCGAGGTTCGGCGCCGGCGCCGAGAGGCGTTCGCGCAGCGCCTTTTCGTCGCCGTTCGCGGTGAAGGTGATGCAGTCCATCGGGCAGATGTCGACGCAGGCGTCGCACTCGATGCACAGGCTCGAGGTAAACACCGTCTGCACGTCGCAATTGAGGCAGCGTTGCGCCTCTTTCCAGGCGGTCGCGACGTCGAACCCCAGCTCGACCTCGGCCTTCACGTTCTTGAGCGTCTCCTTGACGTCGCGCCAGGGGACCTTGTAGCGCAGGTCCGGACGGATCTCGTTGTCGTAGCTCCACTCGTGGATGCCCATTTTCTGCGACACCAGCGTCACGCCCGGCGCCGGGCGCTCGCCGATGTCCTCGCCGTTCAGGAGCTTGTCGATCGAGACCGCGGCGTCGTGCCCGTGCGCGACGGCCCAGATGATGTTCTTCGGCCCGAACGCGGCGTCGCCGCCGAAGAACACGTTCGGCACCGTCGATTGCATCGTCTTCGCGTCGAGCTTGGGCAGCCCCCACTTGTCGAACTCGATGCCGCTGTCGCGCTCGATCCAGGGAAAGGCGTTCTCCTGACCCACCGCGACCAGCACATCGTCGCACTCGAAATGCTGGTCGGGCTCGCCGGTCGGCACCAGGCTCCTGCGCCCCTGGTCGTCGTATACGGCCTTGACCTTCTCGAAGATGATCCCCGAGAGCTTGCCGTCTCGCAGCGTGAATTCCTTCGGCACGAGGTAGTTGAGAATCGGAATGCCCTCGTGCGCGGCGTCCTCCTTTTCCCACGGCGAGGCCTTCATCTCCTCGAAGCCCGAGCGCACGATCACCTTCACGTCGTCGCCGCCCAGGCGCTTGGAGGTGCGGCAGCAGTCCATCGCGGTGTTGCCGCCGCCGAGCACGATCACCCGCTTGCCGATATTCGAGACATGGCCGAACGACACCGAGGAGAGCCAGTCGATCCCGATGTGGATGTTGGCGGCGGCCTCCTTGCGCCCGGGAATGTCGAGGTCGCGGCCGCGGGGGGCGCCCGAGCCGATGAAAATCGCATCCCAGCCCTCGCCGAGGAGCTTCTTCATGGAGTCGATACGCACACCGGCGCGCAATTCCACGCCAAGGTCGAGCACGTAGCCGCATTCCTCGTCGATCACCTCTTCCGGGAGCCGGAAGCGCGGAATCTGCGTGCGGATCATGCCGCCCGCCTTCGGGTCCTGGTCGAACACGACGACGTGATAGCCGAGCGGCGCCAAGTCGCGGGCAACGGTGAGCGACGCCGGTCCCGCGCCGATGCAGGCGATCCTCTTGCCGTTCTTCCTTGCCGCCGGCTTGGGCATCTGCGCCTTGACGTCGTCGGACTTGAAGTCCGCGGCGACCCGCTTCAGACGGCAGATGGCGACCGGCTCGGGCTTGGGCGAATTGTGGTCCTCGACGCGGCCGCGACGACACGCGGGCTCGCAGGGCCGATCGCAGGTGCGGCCGAGCACGCCGGGAAAAACGTTGCTCTTCCAGTTGATCATGTACGCATCGGAAAAGCGCCCCGCCGCGATCAAGCGGATGTACTCGGGAACGGGCGTGTGGGCCGGGCAGGCCCACTGGCAATAGACGACTTTGTGAAATTAATAGGGATTACGGATGTCGGTCGGCTGCAACGGCTGTCTCCTCGGCGACGCGCGGCGCGACACCGGGTTGTTTCGAAATCGTTACAGTTTACTCTCCTCCATCAGCGAGGGAAAGCCTTAAGGATCAAAACGCTAGACCTTCCTCGAGGGGCAAACGCCGGAAAGCGGGAAAACTGCACGCTCCCGATCGTGCGCAGACGTTTAATGCGCTGTCTCG
>JBFGLA010000152.1:0-6785 GCA_041576355.1 Burkholderiales bacterium | reverse complement strand
GTTCAGAGGATTCTCGATGAGAATGCCGGACGTCCGGGCTTTATCTTCAACCTTGGTCATGGCATCGCACAACACACACCTATCGACGCGGTTGCCGCGTTAGTGGACGAAGTGCGCACTTACAGTCGAGCGATGCGCGCGCGATGATGGCTCGAGGTGCCCGCGGTTATGTGGCAGCGCACCGAAATTTCTCGGTGCAGAAATATGCGATAGAGCTTGACTTACCCACAAATTCCCGCTCCTACCCGAGAAATGGCCCTGCCGCACTCTCCTCTATGTAGGCATCCGTAACTTATTGAGTTGTATAAGAAAAAAGAGCCTCCGGAAGTTCCGGGTTGAGGAAAAAGTCCTTGTGCGAGCACGACTTAGCTCGGGACAGACGTTTTACTCACAGTATTATCCACAGGCTCGAATAAGACCGAATGAATTCCCTTTCAGCACTCGACGTTGCAGTTGGAAACTAAAGACGCCGTCGCGTCTACTAAGCGCGTCATGAGCGTGCTGCGTGTCGCTCTCGACGTACCGCTTGCGACGCTGTTCGACTACACGGTGCCTGAATCAATCGATGCCGAGGTAGGCGACCGCGTGATGGTCCCGTTCGGCACCCGCCAACGACTCGGCGTGATCGTCGAGAGGGTCGAAAAAAGCGATCTTCCCGCCCACCGGCTCAAACCGATCTCCGCAGTACGTGGCGACGCGCCGCGACTGCCTTCCGACTGGATCGAGTTCATGCGCTTTCTTGCCGGCTACTACCAGCGACCGCTCGGTGAAACGATCGTCGCATCGTTGCCGCCGCGGTTGCGCTCGCTGAGACCATTGCCGCGCGAACCGCTGCGGTTCTATCGCAGGTCGGCACTGGCGCCACCCGCGGGAACGCTTCGTGCCGGCAGTAAGCGATCTTTGCTGGAAGCGCTCGAACGGCAGGAGCCGATAGCCGAATCCGCGCTGCTCGCGTTGGCGCGAACCAAATCGGCTGCGGCCCGCGCCACGCTGACCGCGCTCGTACGCGAGGAGTGGATCGAGCAAACAGTCCCCGCGCGCGGATCGCGATTTCAACCGGATTTCCCGCCCACCGGAGCGCAGGCTGCGGCGGCGGAGCGGATCGGCGCCGCGCTAGGTCGATTTCGACCCTTTGTCCTGCACGGCGTCACGGGCAGCGGCAAGACTGAAGTGTATCTGCAGCTTATCGCACGCACGCTCGGGCGCTCCGCTCAGACGCTCGTTCTCGTGCCGGAAATCAGTCTCACGCCGCAGCTCGAGTCGCGCTTCCTGCGCGCGTTCCCCGAGGCGCGGATCGTGGTCTTGCACAGCGGCCTGGAGGACGCGGCCCGAACCTCGGCGTGGCTCGCTGCCGCGCGGGGCGAGGCGGATGTCGTGCTCGGGACGCGCCTTGCCGTGCTCGCTCCGCTGCCACGGCTCGCGCTCATCGTGGTCGACGAAGAGCACGACACGTCGTTCAAGCAACAGGAGGGGCTGCGGTATTCGGGCCGCGACGCCGCGGTGTTTCGGGCAAAGCTTGCGGGATGCCCGATCGTTCTCGGCAGCGCAACACCATCGCTCGAAACATGGCTCAATTGCGAGAGCGGCCGTTACGAGCGGGTCGATTTGCCGGAGCGCGCCGCTCCGGGCGCGCGCCTGCCGGAGGTACGCATCGTGGATCTCGGCGCGCAGCGCGCCGAGCACGGGTTTACGCCCGAGCTGGCCGCGGCAATCGAGGAGCGGCTCGCCCGAGGCGAGCAAAGCCTCATTTTCATCAACCGGCGCGGTTACGCGCCCATCCTCGCGTGCCTCGCCTGCGGCTGGAGCGCGGGATGCGCGCGCTGCACGGCACGGATGGTGCTGCACGCCGCTGATCGCAAGCTGCGCTGCCATCACTGCGGCGCCGAGGCCTCCGTTCCCCGTTCCTGCCCGACTTGCGGCAATGTGGACCTGCAGGCTTTCGGACGGGGCACGCAGCGGATCGAGGAAACGCTCGCCGCGCGCTTTCCGCAGGCACGCATCGTGCGGATCGACCGCGATAGCGCGCGCCGCCGCGCGCACATGGCGCGCACGCTCGAGGACATACGCGGCGGCGGCGCCGATATCCTGGTCGGCACGCAGTTGCTCGCCAAGGGACATGATTTTCCGTACTTGACGCTGGTGGGCGTGCTGAACGCCGACGGTGCGCTCGTTTCGACCGATTACCGCGCGCCGGAGCGTTTGTTCGCGACGCTGGCGCAGGTTGGCGGGCGCGCGGGCAGGCGCGAGCGCTCAGGGGAGGTCTTGGTGCAGACACGCTACCCGCGGCACCCTTTGTTCGCCGCGCTCGCGCGGCACGATTACGCCGGATTCGCGCAGTCGCAGCTCGCCGAGCGCAAGGCTGCCGGGTTTCCCCCCTACGTGTTCGAAGCGGCGCTGCGCGCGGAGGCAAAGACGCTGGCCGCCGCCATGGCGTTCCTGCGCGAGGCGGCAAATGCGGTTCCCGTGCCGAAAACCGTGCAAATCTACGACCCCGTGCCGAACGTGGTGACGCGCCGAGCGGATCTCGAGCGCGCACGGCTGCTCGCGCAGTCTGCCTCGCGCACCGCGCTGCAGGCTTTCCTTTCGGCATGGAGCGGGCGTCTGACCGCCGCACCCTCTCGGCACGTGCGCTGGCACCTCGATATCGACCCGATCGAGTTCGACTGAGCGCCGCACTCGGTGTCGGGGTTTATAATCCGCGCCTTTTCCCATGAGCGCAGACGCTAAATCCCACGTCGCGCGATTGCTGCGCCAGGCGCTCGCGTCGGTCGCGCCCGAGGCCGCCGACGCAGAGATCATCCTAGAGCGGCCGCGCGACCCCGCGCACGGCGATCTTGCGTGCAACATCGCGCTGCAGCTCGCCAAACGACTCAAGAAGAATCCGCGGCAGATGGCGCAAGCGCTCGTCGCGGCGCTGCATGCCCAGCCGGAGTTCGCCGACGGCCGGATCGAGCGCGTCGAGATTGCGGGCGCAGGGTTCGTGAACGTGCGCCTGTCCGCGCGCGCCAAGCGCGCGGCCGTCGCGAGCGCGCTCGCCGAAGGGCCGGATTACGGTCGCGCGCGTCCGGACCGTCCCGCGACCGTGCAGGTGGAATTCGTTTCGGCCAACCCGACCGGGCCGCTGCACGTCGGTCACGGCCGCGGTGCCGCCTACGGCGCGAGCCTCGCGAACCTGCTCGAATTCACCGGCTCGACCGTGACGCGCGAGTTCTACGTGAACGACGCCGGTCGTCAAATGGACATCCTCTCCCTGTCGGTGTGGCTGCGCTACCTGCAAGCGCGCGGCAGCGTGGTTCCGTTCCCGGAGGACGGATACCGCGGCGACTACGTGCGCGATATCGCTGCACAACTGTCCGACGCGCATGTCGCCCGTTTCGCGCTCGAGACCGAGGCATTGCCTCAGCCGCGAGAGGGCGAGGACCCGGATGCGGCGCTCGATGCGCTCATCGCGGCAGCCAAGGCGCTCCTCGGCGCGGGGTGGGAACTCTTGCATCGCCTCGCACTCGAGGCGATGCTCGCCGACCAACGGGACGATCTCGCGCAATTCCGCGTCGCGTTCGACAGCTGGTTCTCCGAGCGCTCGCTGTACGACTCGGGCGCGGTCGCGCGCGCCGTCGCGCGGCTCGGCGAGCGGGGCCATCTTTACGAGAAGGACGGCGCGCTGTGGTTTCGCTCGAGCGCTTTCGGCGACGAGAAGGACCGGGTCGTGCGGCGCGAGAACGGCCAATACACCTATTTCGCCTCGGACATCGCCTACCATGCGGGAAAGTTCGAGCGGGGATACGACCGCGTCATCGACGTCTGGGGCGCCGATCACCACGGCTACATGCCGCGCGTCAAGGGCGCGTTGCGCGCGCTCGGGCTCCCTGCGGAGCGGCTCGAAATCGCGCTGGTGCAGTTCGCCGTGCTCTATCGTGCGGGGGAAAAGGTCGCCATGGGCAAGCGCTCCGGCGACTTCGTCACCCTGAGGGAGCTGCGCGAGGAGGTCGGCAACGACGCGGCGCGTTTCTTCTACGTGCTGCGCAAGTCCGATCAGCACCTGGACTTCGATCTGGACCTGGCGAAGAGCGAATCGCAGGACAATCCGGTGTACTACGTGCAGTACGCGCACGCCCGCGTCTGCAGCGTGTTCGCCCAGTGGGGCGGGGACCCGGCGCGGC
This sequence comes from Burkholderiales bacterium, assembly GCA_041576355.1. Lineage (GTDB taxonomy): Bacteria > Pseudomonadota > Gammaproteobacteria > Burkholderiales > SG8-39 > JAOUFA01. The sequence continues at coordinate 2,625 of JBFGLA010000152.1, read as the reverse complement.
TCCAGCGCGCGAGCCTCGACTCCCTCGACCAGGCGCGCGAGCTCGCGCTCACGCAGCGAATCGCCGAGTTCCCGGAGCTCCTGCAGGCCGCGGCGCGCGACCTCGCCCCGCACGCGATCGCGTTCTATCTGCGCGAACTCGCGGCGGAGTTTCACAGCTACTATAATGCGGAGCGGATCCTCGTCGAAGACCCGTTGCTGCGCGATGCGCGGCTCGCGCTGTGCGCGGCGGTCAGGCAGGTCCTCGCGAACGGGCTTTCCTTGCTCGGCGTGAACGCGCCGGAGAAAATGTGATGAGTGTGCGTGGCAGAAAGCAGCAGGCGACGCGAAGGGGCTCGGGCGGCGGCTTCCTTCTCGGTGTGATCGCCGGCCTGATTCTGGGCCTGGCCATCGCGCTCGGAATCGCCTTCTACCTGAACCGAACGCCGATTCCGTTTGCGACGAAGGCCAAGCCTGCCGCCGTGGAACCGACGGCGGAGGCGCCTAAGCTGCCGGCGATCGCCGGTCTGCCGCAAGGCGGGGCCGCCGCGCAGGCGGGCAAGGCACCGGAGAAACCGAAATTCGACTTCTATCGGATCCTGCCCGGAGGCGAGGAGCCGCTTTCCGAGAAGGAGCTCAAGGAGCGCATGCGTGCCGCGAAAGCACAGCCCGCACAGCCCGCCCCGCCGGCCAAGGAGGTGTACATCGTCCAGGCCGGCTCTTTCCAGAATCCGGCTGACGCAGACAACCAAAAAGCCCGGCTCGCGATGCTCGGTTTCGAATCGAGCGTCGAACCCGCCAACCTGCCGGACAAGGGAACCTGGTACCGCGTCCGCCTGGGGCCTTACACGCGACTTGACGAGCTGAACCAGGTGCGCCAGGCGCTCGCGCAGAACGGAATCGATGCCAGCCTGATCAAACTGAAGGATGCCAGCTCTGCAAAGGCAAAGTGACATGAACCTATTCCGCCGCAGCATTACCTTTCTCGTTCTTTCGCTCCCGCTCGTTGCGCTTGCGCAACCCCGCGCCGGCGAAGACTACGTCGTGCTCGATCGCGCGCAGCAGGTCGAGAGCCCGGACAAGGTCGAGGTGATCGAGTTCTTCTGGTACGGGTGCATCCACTGCTACAACCTCGAGCCGCCGCTCGAGAACTGGATCAAGAAGCTGCCCGCCGACGTGCGCTTGCGGCGCATCCCGGCGGTGCTGTCGCAGAATTGGGCGCGCGATGCGGCGATTTTCTATGCGCTCGAGGCGCTCGGCGAGGTCGACCGGCTGCACCGGCCGCTTTTCGACGCCATCCACCGCGACCGGCTGCGCACCGACGACGCCGAGGCATTCAATCAGTGGCTCGCCAGGAACGGCGTCGACGCCAAGAAGTTCGACGAAACGCTCAGGTCCTTCAGCGTGCAAAGCAAGGCGCGCCGCGCAGCGCAGCTCACGGTCGCGTATCGCATCGAAGGAACGCCCGCCATGGCGGTACAGGGAAAATACGTCGTCGGCGGCGGGCCGCGGATACTGGAGATCACCGATTACCTGATCGGCGTCGCGCGCAAGAGCCTTCCCGGCGGGAAATAGCGGCCGAGCCTCGCTCCGCCGCGCGAGCCGCAGGAGCTTAGCCGTGCGTATCGTCATCACGGGAGCTTCGTCGGGAATCGGCACCGCACTCGCGCGCTATTACGCCGCTTCCGGCGCAGTGCTCGCCTTGCTCGGGCGGCGGCGCGACGCGCTCGATCGGCTCGTTGCCGAACTGCAGGGCACGGCCATCCCCTATCCCGGCGACATTACCGACTTGCGCTACGTTTCCGAGACGGCCGCAGACTTCATTTCCCGTTTCGGCGTGCCGGACCTCGTGATCGCCAACGCGGGCATCTCCGTCGGCACCCGGGCCGACGAGGCGCAAGATCTCGACAAGCTGCGCCGCGTCATGGATGTCAATGTCGCCGGGCTCGCCGCCACGCTCGCCGCTTTTGCGCCCTCGATGCGCTCCGCCGGGCGCGGCACGCTCGCCGGAATCGCGAGCGTGGCCGGATTCCGCGGGCTACCCGGCGCCGGCGCCTACAGCGCCTCGAAGGCCGCGGCCATCGCCTGGCTGGAAAGCCTGCGCACCGAGCTTGCCGGCAGCGGCGTCGCGGTCGTCACGATCTGCCCCGGGTATATCGATACGCCGATGACTCGGGTCAATCGATATCGAATGCCGTTCCTGCTGTCCGCGCAGGAGGCCGCGCGGCGCATCGCGCGGGCGATCGAGGGTAAACGCAGGCTCGCGGTGATCCCGTGGCAGATGGCGCTGGTATCGCTCGTGCTGCGCGCGCTGCCCGGCTGGCTCTACGACCGGCTCGCGGCGCGAGCGCCGCGCAAGCCGCGCGACGTGGCGCTATGACGCCTTGGGAGCGCTCTTTTCCAGGCGCAGCATGGCGTAGCTGCCGGGTGCGTCCTCCAGCACCCTGAGCCCGGCGTCCCCGGGCACCCGCGCGGGAACCTTCTCGCCCGCGTTACGCGCATCGATCCACGCCTGCCAGTCCTCCCACCAGGAACCGGGCGTCTGCGTCGCGCTTTCGAACCATTGCTCGGGCGCCTCGGGCAGGGTCTCGTTGGTCCAGTAGTGGTACTTCTTCGCCGCGGGCGGGTTGACGATGCCTGCAATGTG
>JBFGLA010000151.1:0-6793 GCA_041576355.1 Burkholderiales bacterium | reverse complement strand
GCCGCGCGCAGCGCGCGGCCGATCAGGCGCTGGATCTCGAGCGATCGGCCCGACTGCCTGCCGCGCGCGGCCTCGCGATCGTTGCGCGTCGTGGTCGAGCGCGGCAGCATGCCGTACTCGGCGGTGATCCAGCCCCGCCCGGCGCCCGCCAAGAACGCCGGCACCCGCTCCTCGACGCTCGCGGTGCACAGCACGCGCGTGTCGCCGAACTCGACCAGCACCGAACCCTCGGCGTGGCGCGTGAAGGAACGCCGGATGCGCACCGCGCGCAGCTCGTCGGGCCGCCGGCCGCTCGGTCTCATCGCTCGCTGCGCGGCTTGTTCTTCGCGACGGCCGCCCGGATGTCGGCGATCGCCCGGTCGATGTCCTCGTCGGTCATGCGCAGGTACTCGGTGTCGGCACTGCCGAGATCCTGCGCATGGGTGGGGAGCTCGTGCTTGGGAAGCGTGCGCGGCTCGGTCATCGGCGCGACCTCGTCCTCGCCCCACAGCATGGCGAGAATCGAAGTGTTGTCGCATTCCGCGCCGGCGCGCGCCTCGGCGAGCGCGCCGAGATCGCGAACCGCACCTCCCAGGTCCTTCGAGAGCAGCGTCGTCAGCAGTTGGCGCTGGGTAATCGGTCCCCACAGGCCGTCGGAACACAGCAGCACGATATCGTTCTTCGCCAGCCGGGCGCTTGAGGCAGGCTCGATCTTCGGTGGCTGCAGGCCTCCCAGGCACTGCAGGAGCTTGTTGCGATCCGGGTGCGAAGGAATCGCTTCCTCGCGTATCCGGCCCTCGTCGACCAGCTGCTGCACGCGGCTATGGTCCTTGGTGCGCGCAACGACGCGGCCGCTGCGGATCAGATACAGCCGCGAATCGCCGACGTGGTTCCAGTAGGCGTATCCATCCTGCACCACGCACGCCACCATGACGGTCGCCGGCGGGTCGGGCAACCGCAGCCGCTGCGCCTCGAGCTGGATCGCCGCGTGCGCGCGGCCCAGGGCACGGAACAGGAACACGTCCGGATCGGCGAGGCGGGGCTTGGCGTCGCGCCGGAATTCGATGGCGAGGTGATCGATAGCGCTCTGCGCCGCGATGTCGCCATGGCTATGTCCGCCCATGCCGTCGGCCACCGCCATCAGAAGCGAGGTGCGTGTCGACCAGTGGCCGATCCGGTCCTGCTGGTAAGTGCGGGTGCCGATCCGGCTTTCTTGAGCGATCGTGAACTTCATCGCGTATCAATCCGCCGAGCGTTTGCGTAGCCTGAGTATCGCACCCTTCAGCTGGTCCAGCATGGGCGGCTCGCCGCGATATTCCGGCTCCCTTTCTCCGAGGAGCACCTTTTGCAGCGTGAACACGCTCTGCGGCCGCTCGAGGTGATTGAGCCGCAGGCACCAATCCATGATGTCCAGCAGCTCGGCGGAACATTTGCCGGCCCATCCCTTGCGCGCCGGCACCATGCGGTCCTTGCGCATCCTCTGGTCGGCCGGCTGCGGCGGGGCGGCGGCGAGGCAGGCGTACATGCTCGCGCCGACCGAGTAGATGTCGCTCCAGGGACCGAGGTTCTCGCGCGCCCCGTAATGCTCGGGCGAGGCGAATCCCGGCGTGTACATCGGCGGCAGCTGCGTCGCCTCCTTGGTGAGCGCCTGGCGCACGGCGCCGAAATCGAGGAGGATCGGAGTGTCGTCGTTGCGGATATAGATGTTTCCCGGCTTGATGTCCAGGTGCAGGAGCTTGTTCGAGTGCACTTCGCGCAAGCCGCTCATGAGCTGCACGAAAGCCTGGCGGATCCAGATCTCGGGCAGCTGTCCGCGCCGCGCCTGGATGTGCTGCTGCAGCGTGCGCCCGCGCTCGTAGCGCATCACCATATACACGGTCTCATTGGCGCGAAAGAAATTCAGGACGCGCACGACATTCGGATGCGAAAGTCCGGCGAGCGCCTTGCCTTCGTCGAAAAAGCACTTCAAGCCGAAGCGAAATAAGGATAGATTCTCGGGCGAGATCACCGGCGCCACCTGGCCGCCGGCGCGCAGCGCGAGAGTCGAAGGAAGATATTCCTTGATCGCCACCGGTGTCTCGTTCTCGTCATGCGCGAGATATACGAAAGAAAAACCACCGTACGCGAGAAGCTTCAGGATTCGGTAATTGAGGAGCTGAAACCCCTCCGGTAGCGGTTGGTTGGCTTGAGATGGCATCCACCTTATGATACGCGTTTCCCGACGTTGCCCGCCTGGACTCCAGGCGAGGCTTTGTCAGAGCACTGGAAATAATTCACGGACAATCCGCCGCTCACCTGACGGATTCCGCACGCGAGCGTTCTGCCTGGAGATGTTCCGGCGATGATCCAAAGCATGACCGGCTATGCCCACGCGGCGGTTGACACCCCGCACGGCAAGTTGGGCCTCGAAGTGAGATCGGTCAATTCGCGCTTTCTCGACCTTCAGTTCCGCACCGCCGAGGAACTGCGTTCGCACGAAGCTTATTTGCGCGAGCGCATATCGGCGCGCGTAGCGCGCGGAAAGATCGAGTGCCGGCTGTCTTTCGCGGCGGACGGCACCGACCGATCTCCGCAGGCGCTCGGTCAGGGCGCGCTCGATGCGCTCGCCCAGCTCGCCGCGCAGGTGAAGCGCGCGTTCCCGGATGCGGCGCCGCTGCGCGTCGCCGATGTGCTGCGCTGGCCGGGAGTCATCGGGCAGCGATCGCTCGACGAGGAGCAGATTCGGCCCGCGATCGCGGCGTTATGCGAGCAGGTCATGGACGAGCTGGTCGCAGCGCGCGCGAGAGAGGGCGCCAAGCTCGCCGCGGCGGTCAGGCAGAGAATCGGCGAGATGCGCACGCGCGTCGCCGAGACCGCGCCTCTCGTCCCGCAGGCGCTCGCGGCGTACCAGGAGAAGCTTGCGCTGCGCCTGCGCGAGGCGATCGGATCGGCCGATGACGAGCGCATCCGCGCCGAGATCGCGGCGTTCGGCATGAAGATCGACGTCGACGAGGAGCTGACTCGGCTCGGCGCGCACATCGACGAAGTCGAGCGCACGCTCGGCAAAGGCGGCGCGATCGGTAAGCGGCTCGACTTCCTTGCCCAGGAGCTGAATCGCGAGGCGAATACCCTCGCTTCCAAGGCGGCATCGAAGGGCCTCTCCGATTGCGCTCTCGAGCTGAAGCTTCTCATCGAGCAAATTCGCGAACAAGTCCAGAACATGGAGTGAGAGCGGCCGATGGCCGCCGAAGCGGGATGACCGGACTGCTTTTCGTCGTCACAGCCCCCTCGGGAGCGGGAAAGAGCTCCCTTGTCAACGCGTTGCTCAATAGCGATCAGCGCCTACGGCTGTCGGTGTCGCACACGACGCGAGCGCCACGCCCCGGGGAGCACGACGGCCGGGAGTACCACTTCGTGGACGACGCGACGTTCGCCGCGATGCTCGAGCGGGGAGAATTTCTCGAGAGCGCGGAAGTGCACGGCAATCGCTACGGAACGTCGCACCGGGCGATCGCCGAAGCAAGGACGGGCGGGCAAGACCTCGTGCTCGAAATCGACTGGCAGGGTGCCGCCCAGGTGCGCAAACTGCTGCCCGACTGCATCGGCGTATTCATTCTCCCGCCCTCGCTCGCCGAACTCGAGCGGCGCCTGCGCGCGCGCGGCCAGGACTCCGAAGACGTGATACGCCGGCGCATGAGAAATGCGCACAACGAGATGATGCACGCCCCCCAGTTCGACTACGCTATAATCAACAGCAATTTCGAAGACGCCAGCAGGGACCTGCTGGCGATCGTTCACGCCGAGCGCCTGCGTACCGGCCGGCAGCTCAGGCGACACCCCGAAGTATTTCGAATGGATACCTGAGCCATGGCCCGAATCACCGTCGATGATTGCCTGAAGAACATCTCCAACCGCTTCCGGCTCACGCTCGCGGCGACTTATCGCGCGCGCCAACTGCACGCGGGCGCGACGCCTCTCGTCGAGTCGAACAAGGACAAGGCGACCGTGATCGCCCTGCGCGAGATCGCGCTCGGCAAGGTCGGCACGGAAGTGCTGCGCCGTAACCCCACCCCGCCCGGGCCGGGCCCGGCCTGAACGGCGCGCTTCGCTTCCCGCCTCCGCGCTCCCCTTTCCCGGGGTCCGTCGCGCGGCGCGCAGGCGTCGGTTCGCAAGGAGCGACCGCTTCGGTTACGCTCCGCGAATGGCCGCCGTACCCGGACTCAACGAGACCCGCTTCGGATACCTGAAGCCGGCTGACATCGCCCGGCTCGAGGAGGCGTATCGCTTTTCCAACGCGGCGCACGCCGGCCAGACCCGGCAGTCGGGCGACCCCTATATCTCGCACCCCCTGGCGGTCGCCGAAATCCTCGCCGACTGGCACCTGGACGGCCAGGCGCTGATCGCCGCGCTGCTGCACGACGTGCTCGAGGACGCCGCGGTCTCCAAGACCGAAATCGCGGACATGTTCGGGAAGCCGGTGGCCGACCTCGTCGATGGAGTCTCGAAGCTCGCCAAGATCGAGTTCCAGTCCGCCGAGGACGCGCAGGCCGAGAATTTCCGCAAGATGCTGCTCGCGATGGCGCGCGACGTGCGCGTCATCCTGATCAAGCTTGCCGATCGCCTGCACAACATGCGCACGCTCGGCGCGGTGCCCTACGCGAAGCGGCACCGGATCGCGCGCGAGACGCTGGAGATCTACGCCCCGATTGCGATTCGCCTGGGGTTGAATGCGCTCTACCACGAGCTGCAGGAGCTCGCCTTCTCGCACCTGTACCCGATGCGCTACAAGGTGATCGCCAAGGCGACGCGCGCGGCGCGCGGCAACCGCCGCGAGGTCATCGGCAAGACCGAGGCGGCGATCAAGGCGAAGCTTGCCGAGGCGGGCATACAGGCGGAAGTGACGGGCCGCGAAAAGCACACCTACTCGACCTACAAAAAGATGATCGAAAAGGACCTCTCGTTCTCGGAGGTGCACGACATCTACGGATTTCGAGTCGTCGTCAAGGACATCCCCTCCTGTTACATCGCTCTCGGGGCGCTGCACGCCCTTTACAAGCCGATTCCGGGGAAGTTCAAGGACTATATCGCGATCCCGAAGGCGAACGGATACCAGTCCCTGCATACGCGGCTGGTCGATCCGTACGGCCTGCCCGTCGAGGTGCAGATCCGCACCGAGCACATGCACCGGGTTGCGGAGGCTGGGGTCGCGTCGCACTGGATGTACAAGGAAGACGAGGCCGAATCACTCTCGGAACTGCAGAAGCAGACCCACCAGTGGCTGCAGTCGCTGATCGAGATCCAGAACCAGGCCGGCGATTCGGCCGAATTCCTCGGCGACGTCAAGGTCGATCTGTTTCCCGACGAGGTGTACGTCTTCACGCCGAAGGGCAAGATCATGTCGCTGCCGCGGGGAGCGACCGCGGTCGACTTCGCCTACGCGGTGCACACCGACATCGGCAACCGCTGCGTCGCGGCCAGGGTGAACGGGGAGCTGGTGCCGCTGCGCGGCGAACTGCGCAACGGCGACCGCGTCGAAATCATCACCGCGAGCCACGCCAAGCCCAATCCGGCCTGGCTCCAGTACGTGCGCACCGGCAAGGCGCGCTCGAACATCCGCCACTACCTGAAGACGATGCAGTACGAAGAGTCGGTGAACCTGGGCGAGCGGGTCATCGAGCAAGCGCTCAGAGCGCTCGGCAAGTCGCCCGCGGAAGTCGACGAGGCGAGCTGGGAGCGCGTCCTGCGCGAAAGCGGCGCGCGCTCGCGGCAGCAGATCTACGCGGACACCGGCCTCGGCAAACAGCTCGCCGCGGTCGTCGCTCGCCGCCTGGTGCGGCAGTCCGAGCCCCCGCGCGAAGAAACGAAGAGCGCCGCGAAACCCGCGGGTTCGGTCGTGATCCGGGGCACCGAAGGCATGGCTGTCCAGCTCGCGACCTGCTGTCGCCCCATCCCCGGCGACGAGGTCATCGGTTCGATCAAGAAGGGACAGGGGCTCATCGTGCACACCGCCGATTGCGCCCAGATCGCGCGTTCGAGGCGCAACGAGCCTGACCAGTGGATAGATGTGGAGTGGGACGCGTCGACATCACGACTGTTCCAGGCTGCGCTCGAGGTGACGGTAACCAATCAGCGCGGCGTGCTGGCGAAGGTCGCCTCGGAAATCGCCGACGCCGGGTCCAATATCGATTCGATCACGATGGAGGAGGAGCGCTCGCTCTACGCGACCATGCATTTCGTGGTCGAAGTCACGAACCGCGCCCACCTCGCGAGGGTGATGCGCGCCCTGAGGCGGCTGCCCGACGTGAAGAAACTGGCGCGTACGCGCGAGTAGGAGGAGGGCCGGGCAGCCCGTTGCTCCGCCGCCTCACTCCCGCACGGGGATCGTCACCAGGAAATCCCCGCGGATCACGGCGAGCGCGACGCGACCGGTGCCGCGCACCTCCCGCGCGAGATCGGCAACCGACTGCACGCGCTTGCGGTTCACGCCGACGATGAGGTCGCCCGGGCGCAGCCCGTGCTGGAACGCGGGCGTGCCGGCTTCCACCGCGGTCACGAGCACCGCCCGCTCGCCCCCGCGCTCGGCATCGGCAAACGCGGCGCCCGCGAGCTGCTCCACGGTCGCACCCGCCATGCCGTGCCTGGCCTCGATTTCGGCGATGCGCACCCGCACCGTGCGCTCGGCGCGTCCGCGCACCACCTTAAGCTCGACCGTCTCGCCTGCGGGAATCACGCCGAGCTGGGCGCGCAACTCGGCAGAGCCGTGCACGCGCCTGCCGTTGAGCGACACCACCACGTCGCCCTCGCTCAGACCCGCTCCGGCGGCGGGCGAGTCGGG
>JBFGLA010000150.1:0-6833 GCA_041576355.1 Burkholderiales bacterium | reverse complement strand
CGTGAAGGAGCTCGACATGCCGCTCACGCCCGAGCGCGTGTGGCGGGCGCTGCATCGTCCGACTTGAGTACTCGGTTTATTGATCCACGGGAGATTGCCAGCATGAAGGAGCCGGTACGCCTTGCGCCCAGAGACTGGGCGAGCCATCCGCCGTATATCTATCCCGGCTACAAGTCGACCGCGCTGCGCGGTCCGACCCGACCGCTCGTCCCGCTCAAGGAGACGCTTTCCGAGCGCACCGGGCCGGTGTACGGGCACGATGCGATCGGAGCGCTCGATCACGATCTGACCCAGAACGCGGCGAGGAATGGCGAGCCGCTCGGCGAGCGCATCATCGTCACGGGACGGGTGCTCGACGAAGGCGGCCGGCCGGTGCGCGAAACGCTGGTCGAGATCTGGCAGGCGAACGCGGCCGGCCGCTACATTCACAAGGTGGATCAGCATCCGGCGCCGCTCGATCCGAATTTTCTCGGCGCCGGGCGCTGTCTCACCGACCGGGAGGGACGGTATCTCTTCTACACGGTGAAGCCGGGCGCCTATCCCTGGGGCAACCATGCCAACGCCTGGCGGCCGAACCACATTCACTTCTCGCTCTTCGGGCATTGCTTCGCGACACGGCTCGTGACGCAGATGTATTTCCCGGGCGATCCGCTGCTCGCGCACGACCCGATCTTCCATTCCACGCCGGAAGGCGCACGCGAGCGGCTGGTCTCGAAGTTCTCGCTCGATGTCACGCGGCCCGAGTTCGCGCTCGGCTTCGAGTTCGATATCGTCCTGCGCGGAGCCCGGGCGACGCCGATGGAGAAATGAGCGTGACTCTCAAGCAGACTCCTTCGCAGACCGTCGGCCCGTATTTCGCTTACGGCCTGCTTCCCGAGCAGTACGGCTACGAGTACACGAGTGCCCACGGGCCGGTGATGTGCAACGAGGACGAGCCGGGCGAGCACATCCGCGTCCTCGGCCGGGTGCTCGACGGCGCCGGCAAGGCAGTCAACGATGCGATGATCGAGCTGTGGCAGGCCGATGCGCAGGGGCGCTATGCGCATCCTGCCGATCCGCGCGGCAAGGCGATCTCCTTCAAGGGCGTCGGGCGCTGCGGCACCGGGACCACTGCGGACAGTCATTTCCGCTTCGAAACCGTCAAGCCGGGCGCGATCGGCGACGGCCAGGCGCCGCACATCAACGTGATCGTGACGATGCGCGGCATGCTCTCGCATGCCTACACGCGGATCTATTTCTCCGACGAGGCGGACGCGAATGCGGGCGACCCGGTCCTCAACTCGGTGCCGGCCGAGCGCCGCAAGACGCTCCTCGCCAGGCGCGAGGAGCACCCGGGCGGCGTGAGCTACCGCTTCGACATCCGTATGCAAGGCGCCGAAGAGACCGTGTTCTTCGACGTCTGAGGCGAAACCGGTCGGCGCGCGGCCGCTAGTCGGGAAGCCGAAAGCGGAATGCGGCGCCGCGGCCCGGTTCGCCCTCGGCGCCCACCGTGCCGCCGTGGCGCTCGACGATGCGCCTCACCAGAGCGAGCCCGACTCCCGTGCCTTCGAACTCCTGTTGGCCGTGCAGGCGCTGAAACAGGCCGAACAGCTTGTGCACGTAGCGCATGTCGAAGCCGCAGCCGTTGTCGCGCACGCAATACTCGACACCGCCATCCGCGAGCCGCCTGCCGCTCACTTCGATGCGCTGGGGTTCGCTCGCGCGGCTGAACTTCAGCGCGTTGGCGATGAGGTTATGCCACACCTGGCGCAGCAGCGATGCATCGCCTCGCGCCGGCGGGAGCGCGGCGATCGAGATCGCGCCGGTACGCTCGCCCGCCGCCTCGAGCTCATCGCGCACCCCGCCGACCAGGGCGCCCATGTCGAGCGCTTCGACTCTCAGCTCGCCGCGGCCGGCGTGCGACAGCAGGAGCAGGTCGTCGATCAGCTCGCCCATGCGCGTGGTGTTGCGCTCGACGCGATCGAGCAAATGCAGCGCTTCGGCGTCGAGCGTCGCGGCGTAGTCCTCGCGCAGGATGCGCGAAAAGCCGGCGATGGCCCTGACCGGCGCACGCAGATCGTGCGAGATCGAGTAGCTGAAGCTCTCGAGCTCCGCGGTACGTTCACGAACTCGTTGCTCGAGCGACTCGTTGAGGCGAAGGATCTCGCGCTCGCGGCGCAGCCGGGCAAGCTCCGCGCCGGCCTGCGCGGCGAATATCCGGAACACCGGCTCGATCGGATCGGCCGCGGAGAGCCGCGTGCGGCTGAGCGCCGCGAGCAGCCCGATCCGGGATCCATCGACGTCGTGCAGCAGCGCTCCGACGTAGGATTGGATGCCGTGTTCGCGCAGCCCCGGGTCGCGCGGGAAGAGGTCGCACACCCGGTCGGCGTAGATGCAAAAACCGCCTTTCTGGGCGATGGTTCCGCACGGAGCGCCTTCCATCGCATAACGGAACGGCGCCCTGGGCGCGCCGTCGGCGAACGCGGCGATGATCTGCACGTGCGTTGCGCCCTCGATCTCGCCCACCATGACCCTGTCCACACCGAGCGTCCGGCACAGCTGCTCGACCAGGGACTGAAAGAAGCGCTCCCCGGTCTGTGCCGAGACGCCGCGGGCGATCTCGAGTATCAGGCCCTCGGCGCGCTTGCGCGCGGTCACGTCGCGTGCGATGCCGCGGTAACCGAGAAACGCGCCGTCGGGCGAAAACTGCGGCTCGCCGCTGATCGAGCGCCAGATCACGTTTCCGTCGCGCCCCGGGCGGCCGATTTCCATCTCGGAGAAGGGCTGGCGCGCCTCCAGCAGCGCGCGATGCGCGGCCCAGCCGCTCTCGTCAGGATAGAAGCTTGGGATTTCCCAGCGCCGCGTGCCGATGAGGGAAGCCTCCGGAACCGCCAGGTCGAAGCGCGGCCCGGCGATGATCTTGGTGAAGCGATGCTCGGGGTCGGTTTCCCAATACAGGTCGGTGGAAAGCTCGGTCAGGCTGCGCAGGCGCGATTCGGTCGCACGCTGCTCGGTAACGTCGCGCCAGAGAAAGATGAGGCAATCCTCGCCGTCGATCTGCACCGCGGCGCTGGAAACGAGCGCGTCGAAAACCGTCCCGTCCGCGCGCCGGAAGTGGGTCTCGAAGTTCGACACGCGACCCTGCGCGTCGATCGCCGCGATCAGGCGCTCGCGCTCGGCGGGATCGACCCACATCCTGAGCGCGAGCGCGTTGCGGCCGGCGGCGACCGCGGCGCTGTGACCGGTGAGCTTAGTCCAGGCGTCGTTCACCGCGACGTGGCTCCCGTCGTTGCGCCGCGTGATGCCGATCGCCTCGGGACAGGTGTCGAACACGGCCGCGAACTTGCGCTCCGACCGCACGACGGCGGCCTCGCGCTGCTTGCGCTCGGTGATATCGCGCACAACGCCCAGCATGCGCACCGCACGGCCGTCCTCGCCGTAACGAGCCGTGATCTCGGACTCGATCCAGCGTATTTTTCCGTCGGGCAGGACGATCCGGTCCTCGGACCGGACGTGCGGCGTGCGACCCTTCAGGCAATCGATGAACTTCTCTCTCGCCGGCGGGCTGTCCTCGGGATGAATCAAGGAGTAGTAACCGAACGCGTCGCCCGTGAAGCGCTCGCGCAGGCGGGCGAACTCGCCTGGCGCCAGCCCGAGCGCCGCGTCGATGTCGCCATACCAGTCGGTGCGGTCGGTCGCGATGTCCCAGGACCAGCTCGCGACCCCCAGCGTATGGAGGACGAACTCGAACTGGTCAGCGTAGGCGTCGATTCCGGCCACGGCCTCCGTCTGTAATGGGAACGAATTCACAGGGTTCGAAGGCTCGCTCAAGCGCTAGACCTAATATTCTCGGTTAGTCGATCCTGACGCAAGCGGGATGACCCCCGATCCGGGCCTTTTGCCGGGCCTCCGGTGACAGGAACGGGGGCGCCGCGGACAGGCCTAGGCCGCCCGGTCAATCCCGAAGCGGCGACCTCCCTTACAATATGTAGTGGTTTGTTCGGCCCGCTACCCAACCGGTAGGGCGATACTCGAGCCCTGATTATGGCGAAGAAGATTTACGACGCATCCGCGATCCAGGCCCTCAAGGGCCTCGAGCCCGTGCGGCGCATGCCGGGCATGTACACGCACACGATCCACCCCCTGCACGTCGTGCAGGAGGTGATCGACAATGCGGTGGACGAGGCGCTCGCGGGATACGGCAAGCGGATCACCGTGACGCTGCATAAGGATGGCTCGGTCGAGGTCGAGGACGAAGGCCGCGGCATTCCGGTCGACATGCACCCGGTGGAGAAGAAGCCCGCGGTCGAGGTCGCGTTCAGCATGCTGCACGCCGGGGGCAAGTTCGAGCGCTCGGGAGATGCGGTTTATCACATTTCCGGCGGGCTGCACGGCGTTGGCGTCGCGGTGTCGAACGCCCTCTCCAAGCGCATGGAGGTCACGGTCTACCGCGACGCCCAGGCACACAGCCTCGCTTTCGAGGGCGGCGAGCTCGCGCAAAAACTGAAGAGCGTCAAGGCGAAGGACGCGAAGCGCACCGGCACCGTGGTGCGGCTCTGGCCCGATCCGAAGTACTTCGACACGCCCAACATTCCGCTCGCCGAGCTCGAGCACCTGATCCGGTCGAAGGCCTACCTGCTGCCGGGCTTGGCGATGGCGCTGCGCCAGGAAGGGAAGGAAGAAAAACTCTGGCGCTTCGAGCGCGGCATGCAGCAGTACTTCGAGTTCATGCTCGCCGGCCGCGAGCTCGTCGCGCCGCTCTGGACCGGAGAGCGCTATTTCGACGAGAAGCAGACGGCCGATCTCGGCGAGATCATGGCGGGCGAAGGCGCGGCCTGGGCCGTGGGCTGGGTCGCCGAGGGCGAGACCTTTGCCGACTCGCACGTCAACCTCATCCCGACGCGCTCCGGCGGAACGCATGAGGCGGGGTTCCGGAACGGGATCTTCGAGGCGCTGCGCGCGTTCATGGAGACGCGCGGCCTCACGCCCAAGGGCGTCAAGCTGATCGCCGAGGATGTCTGGTCGCGCGCCTGCTTCACGCTCTCGGCGCGCATCGTGCGCACCCAGTTCCACGGCCAGACCAAGGAGAAGCTCACCACGCGTCACGCGACGCGGCTGCTGGAGCTGTGCACGCGCGACGCCTTCGAGCTGTGGCTCAACCAGCATCCCGATGAGGGCAGGAAGCTCGTCGAGCTGGCGATCGAGCAGGCGAGCGAGCGCCTGTCCAAGGGCAAGAAATACGAGCGGAAGAAATCCTCGGGCGTGGCGACGCTCCCCGGCAAGCTCGTCGATTGCGCCTCCGACGACACCACGAGAAGCGAGCTTTTCCTGGTCGAAGGGGATTCCGCGGGCGGCAGCGCCAAGGAAGCGCGCGACAAGGAGTCGCAGGCGATCTTGCCGCTGCGCGGCAAGGTGCTCAACACCATGTCCAAGGACTCGAGGACGGTGCTCGCCAACAAGGAGCTGCAGGCGATCGCGACCGCGATCGGCGTCGATCCCCATGGACCGGGCGATACCCCGGACCTGTCGGGGCTGCGCTACGGCAAGGTGATCGTGATGACCGACGCCGACGTCGACGGCGGTCACATCCAGGCGCTGCTCCTCACTTTCTTCTTCATGCACATGCCGAGGCTGGTAGAAGCCGGGCGCGTGTACGTGGCGCAGCCGCCGCTCTACAAGGTGGAGGTGCCCGGCCAGGGCAAGGGTAAGCCGGCGCGCAGACTCTACTGCCTAGACGACGAGGAGCTCGAGGAAGCGCTCGAAGTGCTGAAGAAGGAAAAGGTGCGCGAGGGCTCGTGGGAGACCTCGCGCTTCAAGGGCCTGGGCGAGATGAGCCCGGTGCAGCTCTGGGAAACCACGATGAACCCGGACCAGCGGCGGCTCGTGCAGATGAAGCTCGATCCCGAGCGGCTCGCGAAAGCGCGCGCCACGTTCGAGCTGTTGATGGATTCGGGCGAAGCCGAAGGCCGGCGCAACTGGATGCGCGAGCACTGGAAGACGGTGGAAGCCGACATCTAGAGGTCGCAAGGAGGCGCAATGGCGGCGGAAGGGCAAGGCGTCAAGCGCAAGCGGCGGGCCGGCAGGCCGCGCACCGATAAACCCGTCTGGGAGCGCGGCTACAACGGCCACGTTTATTGGCAGGGGAAGAAGAAGCTGGGCAAGGTGACGCTGCACGCCGGCCAGGACGCCGGATCGAAGTACAGCTGGGAGGCGGCGGGAAGGATAGGCGCCGCGGGCGATCTCGACTCCGCCCGGCGCGCGGTCGAAATCGCCGTTGCGACGGCGGACAAGCAACTGGATCTCTTCGACTGATATGGAAGACCGGACACTGGATCTATTCACCCCCGAGAACGGCGA
Source organism: Burkholderiales bacterium (assembly GCA_041576355.1). Taxonomy (GTDB): domain Bacteria; phylum Pseudomonadota; class Gammaproteobacteria; order Burkholderiales; family SG8-39; genus JAOUFA01. Next base: position 497 of record JBFGLA010000150.1, on the reverse strand, counting down.
AGACGCGGCGCCGATCGAGGAGCACGCCTCGCAGGCCTACCTCGGCTACGCCGTTTCGACCGTCAAATCGCGGGCGCTGCCCGAGATCGCCGACGGCCTGAAGCCAGTGCAGCGCAGGATCCTGTACGCGATGGGCGATGCCGCCGGCGCGGGCGCAGCCGCCGGCTTCGTCAAATGCGCGCGCTACGTCGGCGAGGTGCTCGGCAAGTACCACCCGCACGGCGATTCCTCGACCTACGAGGCGCTCGTGCATCTGGCGCAGCCGTTCTCGATGCGCTATCCGCTCATCGACGGCCAGGGCAACTTCGGCTCGCGCGACGGCGATGGCGCCGCCGCCTACCGGTACACCGAGGCGAGGCTTTCCCGCTACGCCGAGCTGATGCTCGCCGAGATCGGCGAAGGCACGGTCGACTTCCAGAAGAACTACGACGGCAAGTTCGACGAGCCCCAGCTGCTGCCGGCGCGCATGCCTTTCGGGTTGCTGAACGGATCGTTCG
>JBFGLA010000149.1:0-6860 GCA_041576355.1 Burkholderiales bacterium | reverse complement strand
CGGCAGGAATCGCGATCACTAGGCGCACGCCGAGCTTCCAGAAGAGCGCGAGCAGGATGAGCGATCCTGCGACCGCAAAGCCGAGCGCCTCGGAGGCGAGGAGGTAGAAGACGAGCGCGCCGATCACGAGCGCGAAATTGGTCGCATGGTGGAACGAGCGCGTCCAGGCGCCGGGCTCGAACGCGGGCCCGCCCCTGCGGATCCCGCGCCGTAGAAGCAGGGTGCCGCAAAGCACGAAGCTGGCGGCGATGATCCCGGGAAAGAGCGCAGGTCCGTAGCGCTGCCCGGGTATGGTCGGATAATCCTGGATGTGGACGAGGATCGCGATGCCCACCGCGGCGAGCAGCATGCCGACGATCGCGTCGTGGATTTTCATCGCCTGCGCATGAACGAGAAGGGCTTGTGCAAGCGTTTGGCACCGCGATGCGGCACACGTGACGCATCGCAGCGCATTGTTGTTCTTACCTCGCGAGTCCGAGCGCCTTCATGACCTCACCCATGCTCGCGTCGTCCTTGGCCATGAAGCGGGCGAACTCCCCGGGGTCGGCCCAGACGACGCCGAACCCGCGCTGGCTCGCGAATTCGCGAAACTCCTTGCTCTCGTGCGCTTTGCGGATCGCGGTAACGAGTCGATCCTGGATGTCCTTCGGCAATCCTTTCGGCGCCGCCACGCCGCGCCAAGCGGAAACCGTCCAGTTGCTGCCGACTGCCGCCTTGACGGTAGGCAGATCCGGATAAAGGGTCGAAGGCCGATCCGACATGACGGCCAGGCTCCGCACCCTGCCCGCGTCGATCAGCGCGCGCGCTTCGGGTACTGAGCAGGTGACGATGTCCACGCCGCCTGCGGCGAGATCGTTCATCGCCGGACCGGCGCCGTTCGAGGGCACCCAGGGCACGGCGGAACTCTCTATTCCCAGGTCGCGCAGCATTCCGGCGAGCGCGAGGTGCCAGATACCGCCCTGGCCGGTGCCCGAGGCCTTGAGCTTGCCCGGATTCGCGCGGATTGCGGCGACCAACTCGCCCAGTGTCCGGTAAGGCGAGTCGGACTTGACCTGCACGCCGGCCGGGTCGGAGTTCACGAGCGCGAGCGGCGTGTACGAGGCGCCGTTCAACCGGGTGAGGCCTTGCCAGTGCATCATCCCGATTTCCACGGTGATCATCCCGATCGTGTACCCATCGGGCTGCGCCTGAGCGATCGCGGAATGACCGACGACGCCGCTGCCCCCGGTCCGGTTGACGACATTGAAGGGCTGCCCGAGATCCTTTTCGAGCAGCGCACCCAGGACGCGCGCGGTTGCGTCGGTCCCGCCGCCCGCGCCCCAGGGAACAATGAGCGTGACCGGCCGCTCGGGGTAGGCGGCGAGCGCCGGGACGTCGCCGCCGGCGAGCGCGAGAGCAAACGCGACTGTCCTCGTGATGCGATGCGCAGGCATCCTATCTATTCTCAAAGCCGATCCAGGTGCGGCGAGGATTTCACAGCCTGCGCGCGCGTGTCAACGGCGGGCAGCTAATCTCCGCCGGAACCGCCGGGTAGCGCGAGATCGGGCTCGCCGCAGTGCTTCAGGATTCGGGCGCGCACCGCCTCGCGCAAGCTGACCGCAGCGCTCCAGTCGTTGCCCGGCGGCTCGATGGGGGGGCAGACGGTCACCGCGACCGGCGCGCGCCGCGGCCACCAGGTGCCGTCGCGCAGAACCGAGCGCACCCCACGCAACGCGATCGGCACCACGGGAATGCCGGCCTGCGCCGCGACCTGGAACGCTCCGGTGCGAAAGGGCATGAGCCCTGTGGCGCGCTGCATCGTCCCCTCGGCGAACATGATGAGCGAGACGCCGGCCCGTGCGGCTTCGACCAGCGCGCCGGCATGTGCGGCGCTTTGCTGCACGTCGAATCGCTCGACGAACTGGGTCCCGAATCCCTTGAGCAGCGTGCGCATGAAGAAGTTGGCGAGGAACTCTCGCTTGGCCACGAACGCGTAGCCGCGCGCCTCGAGCACCGAAAGGAGCACCACCGCGTCGAGATAGCTGGTGTGGTTTGACGCGACGACGACCGGTCCCGGGATAGCCAGGTGCTCCGCGCCGCGGGCCACGACCCGAATGCCGGCGAGACGCAGGAATACTCGCGCGACGCGCGAGCCTACTTTCCACGTCGTGCTCGGTCCGGCGATCGCCGCAGCAGCGAACGCCACCGGGACGAGGAGCGCGAACACGGTCCACGCGCGCGCCGCGAACAGCGTGCCCGATACGACCCGGGCCGAGCGGCGCAGCTGCGGCACGACGCCGGCCGCCACGAGCCGCACGAATTGCCACCACACCGGCGGGGGCTTCACGCTCGTCGACCCGCGCTCATAGTATTGGCGCGCCGCGACGCGCCGGATCTTGCCGCTCGATGTCTTGGGCACGGTATGCGGAGGGGCGAGCACGATATCGTCGGCCGGGGCTCCGGTGAGACCGATCGCGAGCCGATTGATCTCGCTCTTGAGGGTATCCCGGCGTGTTGCGTCGGCCTCGCGCGATTCGGCGAGCACGACCATGCGCTCGGTCCCGTTCGCCGGATCCGGGCTGCCGAACACGGCGACGCAGCCGCGCCGGATCCCCGCCAGATCGCTGACCGCTTCTTCCAGTTCGTAGGGACTCACGTTGCGACCGCCGCGAATGATGATGTCCTTTTCACGGCCTGTGATGTAGAGCATGCCTTCGGAAACATAGGCGCGGTCGCCGGTGTTGACCCATGCTCCGTCGAACAGACCCCGGGTCGCTTCCGGATTGCGGTAATAGCCCGAGGTCGCGGAGGGGCCGCGGAACTGAAGCTGCCCTTCACGCCGCTCGGGCAGCTCGAATCCGGCGGCATCGACCACGCGCACGTCGTGCTCGGGGATGGTGTGACCGCAACCCACGTAGCGCAGCGGAGACGGCTCCCCGCGCGCCGCCAGGACTGCCTCCCCCGTGCGCGTGAAGGCGTCGCGGTCGAGCTCGTCCACGCGCCAGGGGGCGCCGGGCGGCGTGAAGGCGAGGCCGACCGTGCATTCGGCGAGTCCGTATACCGGCGCGAGAGCATTCTTGTGCAGGCCGTAGCGCTCGAAACGCGCGGCGAACGCCGTCAGCGTGTCCGGGCTCACCGGTTCGGCGCCGTTGAAGGCGAATCGCCACGACGACAGATCCAGACCCTCGAGCTCCTGCTCGTCAATGCGCCGCAGGCACAGCTCGAAGCAGAAGTTCGGCCCGCCGGAAATCGTACCGCGATGGCGGTGTATGGCCCACAGCCACTGTGAGGGTTTGGCGAGAAAGGCGAGCGGCGACATCAGAACGACCGGAAAACCGTGGTAGAGGGTCGCGAAACAGCCTCCGATGAGACCCATGTCGTGATAAAGCGGCAGCCAACTCACGAACACGTCCGAAGAAGAGACGTTCACCGCGCTTCCCATCGCGCGTACGTTGGCGAGCAGATTATCGTGCGTCAGCACCACGCCTTTGGGACTGCCGGTGCTGCCCGAGGTGTACTGCAGGAACGCGACGTCGCCACCTTGCCCGCGCACCGGCAGGAACCCCGCGCCGCTCGCGCCCTGAAAATCCGCCGGGGTCATCACGCCTTGCAGCGATTCGACCTGCGCCCGCAGGAGATACGCGAGCGCCTTGGCCTCGGGGATCGTGACCATGAGCGAGGCGCCGGCGCTATTCAGAATGCCGACATGGCGCGTCATGTGATCCTCGATGGTCGTCAATCGCGCCGGCGGGTAGAGAGGGACCGGAACGCCGCCCGCAAGCAGGATGCCGTAGAAACAGAAAAGGTACTCGCGGCAAGTGGGCAGCATGATCGCTACCCTCTGTCCGGGGGCAAGCCCCGCGTCAGCGAGCCGAGCCGCGTAGCCGAGCGCTGCGTCGTACAGCATCCGGTACGTGAGCGGGTACTCGCGCCCCTCGTCGTACAGGTGCACCATCAGGCGATCGGGCTGGCGCTCGACGTGCCACTCGAATGCCTCGACGAGCGTGCGCGCCTGCCCGGGGACGCCCACCCGCGAGGCGTGCGCGAGATTCGCGATACCGTGATCGGCGCTGCGCGCCTCTCGGCCCGAGCCGGCAAGGAGAAAGCGCAGCAGGTCGCGCGGCGTTTCGGCGCTCGCGAGCGCCTGCTCGGGCAAGCTGACGCCGAACTCCCGCTCGACACGCAGGATCAGTTCCACACGCGCGAGGCTGTCGAGCCCGAGGTCGCGTTCGAGCGAGCTGTCGAGCGCGACGCGGATTTCGCCGCGACGCGTCGACTCGCGCGCGACCGCGGCGACGACTTCGAGCAACCTGCCGGGTTCGATTTCTTTTGCGTCCTGCAAGACGTGTCCTTCCGCCCCCGGGCCCGAGTGTACGCCGGATGCGGTTCGGTGCAGCGAACGCACGGTATCTCGGTCGGGTCGCGTGGTCCAGCTTGACCGCAGTCAAGATTTTTCGGGGCGCCGCTGCCCGATAATAGGCGCAATATCGAGAACACAGGAGGCGGGAGTCCCATGGCGGGTTCAGCAAGCGCTGTGCCGATGCGGCCGATGAAGGTCCGCGCGAGGCCCAAGGGTCGGGCGGTCGATCCGAAGTCGCTTGACGAGGTCCGCGCGCTGCTCGACGACGCGCAGCGGGAGAGCGGCGCGCAAACGCGGCGGCGCGACCTGCTCATCGAGCAACTGCACCGGATCCAGGACCGCTACGGCCATCTTTCGGCTGGGCACCTCGCAGCGCTCGCGCAGGAGCTTCGGCTCTCGCTCGCAGAGGTCTACGAGGTGGCCACGTTCTACCACCACTTCGATGTCGTCAAGGAAGGGGAGGCACCCCCCGCGGCGTTAACGGTGCGAGTCTGCGATTCGATCGCATGCGAGCTGGGCGGCGCGAACTCGCTGCTCGAGAAGCTGCCGCGCATCCTCGGTAAGGACGTGCGCGTGATTCCGGCGCCCTGCGTGGGCCGCTGCGAGTCTGCGCCGGTTGCGGTGGTGCACCAGAACCCGGTCGGCCGCGCGACCGTCGACAAGGTGAAGGCGGCGGTCGATGCGAAGCAGTTCGCCTGCCCGGCGCCGAAACCGGTCGATTACGCCGCGTATCGCAAGTCCGGCGGCTACCGGTTGATCGCCGATTGCCTCGCCGGCAAGCGCACGCGCGACGAGATCACTCAAGTGATGGAGGACTCCGGGTTGCGCGGGCTGGGCGGGGCGGGCTTTCCCGCCGGGCGCAAGTGGCGCATCGTCGCCGCCGAGCCGGCGCCGCGCCTGATGGCGGTGAACATCGACGAGGGCGAGCCGGGGACGTTCAAGGATCGCTACTTTCTCGAGCGCGACCCGCATCGCTTCCTCGAAGGGATGCTGGTCGCTGCGTGGTGCGCGGGCGTGGGCGAGATCTACATCTACTTGCGCGACGAGTACGCCGGCTGCCGCGCGATGCTCGAGCGCGAAATCGCCAAGCTGAAGCAGGATCCCCCGTGCGCGCTGCCGCCGATCGTTCTGCGTCGCGGCGCAGGCGCCTACATTTGCGGCGAGGAATCGGCCATGATCGAGTCGATCGAGGGCAAGCGGGGTATGCCCCGGCTGCGCCCGCCGTACGTCGCGCAGGTGGGGCTCTTCGGCTATCCCACGCTCGAGCACAACATGGAAACGGTGTACTGGGTGCGCGAGATCGTGGAGAAGGGCGCAGCCTGGTTCGCCTCCCAGGGGCGCAACGGAAGAAAGGGCTTGCGCTCGTTTTCGGTATCAGGCCGGGTGAAGAAGCCCGGCGTTCACGTGGCGCCGGCGGGCATCACCGTGAAGCAGCTGATCGACGAGTACTGCGGCGGAATGCAGGACGGGCACAGGTTCTACGGCTATCTCCCGGGCGGCGCATCCGGTGGGATTCTCCCCGCGGCGATGGGGGACATTCCGCTCGATTTCGACACCTTGCAGCCGCACGGTTGTTTCATCGGTTCGGCCGCGGTGGTGATCCTGTCGGAGCGCGACGGCGCGGCCGCCGCGGCGCGCAACCTGATGAAGTTCTTCAAGGAAGAGTCCTGCGGCCAGTGCACGCCGTGCCGCGTGGGCACCGCCAAGGCGCTCACCCTGATGCAAGAAGGGACGTGGAACCAGCCGCTCCTGAACGAGCTCTCACAGGCGATGATGGACGCCTCGATCTGCGGTCTCGGCCAGGCCGCGCCCAACCCCGCCCTGTGCGTGATGAAATACTTCCCACAGGAAATCGCCTGAGGTAACGACATGGAACGCGCGACCACCCGGCAACTCGCGACGATGCCGATCGAGTTCAAGCTGAACGGCAAGACCGTTGTCGGCCGGCCCGACGAGACGATCATCGAGACCGCGCGCCGCCACGGCGTCGAGATCCCGCATCTTTGCTACACGCCGGGACTGCGGCCGGACGGGAACTGCCGCGCCTGCATGGTCGAGGTCAAGGGCGAGCGCGTGCTCGCGCCCTCGTGCTGCCGCTATCCGAAGGAGGGGATGGAAGTCACGACCGACTCGGCACGCGCCCGCGCCTCGCAGAAGATGGTGTTGGAACTCTTGCTCTCGGACATGCCGGAGAAGCACTACCGGCTCGACTCGGAGCTGGACCAGTGGGCGAAGAAGCTCGATCTCGGGCTGCCGCGGTTCCCGTCGCGCGCACAGCCGAAGGCCGACCTCTCGCATCCGGCGATGGCGGTCAACCTCGATGCCTGCATCCAGTGCACGCGCTGCCTGCGCGCCTGCCGCGACGAGCAGGTAAACGATGTCATCGGCTACGCGTTCCGCGGCGAGCATTCCAAGATCGTGTTCGACTTCGACGACCCGATGGGAAACTCGACCTGCGTGGCGTGCGGCGAATGCGTGCAGGCTTGCCCGACCGGGGCGCTGATGCCGGCGCGCGAGGCGG
>JBFGLA010000148.1:0-6872 GCA_041576355.1 Burkholderiales bacterium | reverse complement strand
TGGCGGACGTGCTCGCGATCCTGCGCGCGGCGGAAGGTTTGGTCGTGCTCGACGAGGCCTACCACGCGTTCGCGCAGAAGAGCCTCCTGCCACGGCTCACTGAATTTCCGAATCTGGTCGTGCTGCGCACGGTCTCGAAGCTGGGGCTCGCGGGCATCCGGCTCGGCTATCTCGCCGCCCGGCCCGAGTGGGTCGAGCAATTCAACAAGGTGCGCCAGGCGTACAACGTCGGCGTGCTGACCCAGGCGGCGGCGATCTTCGCGCTCGATCGGCTCGAGACGCTCGAAGCGCAGGCGGCCCGCATCCGCGCCGAGCGCGCCGGGCTCGGAACTGCGCTCGCCGCGTTGCCAGGCGTGTCGGTTTTTCCGTCCCAGGCGAATTTCTTCCTCGTGCGCGTGCCGGACGCCGATCGCGCCTACGAAGGGCTGCGCCGACAGGGGGTGCTGGTGCGCAATTTCAACGGCGCGCATGCGTTGCTCGCCAACTGCCTGCGCATCACCGTCGGCACGCCGGAGGAAAACCGTATACTGCTGAATGCGCTGAAGGAAGCGCTGTAAACGAGGCTGCGCCGTGCGCCAGGCAGAAGTCGTTCGCAACACCAAGGAGACCCGGATCCGGGTTCGGGTCAATCTCGACGGAACCGGTACCGCCAACGTTTCCACGGGGATCCCCTTCCTCGAGCACATGCTCGACCAGCTGGCGCGCCACGGCATGATCGATCTCGAGATCGAGGCGAAGGGCGACCTGCACATCGACGCGCACCACACGGTGGAAGATATCGGCATCACCCTCGGGCAAGCGTTTGCACGCGCGCTCGGCGACAAGGCCGGGGTGCAGCGCTACGGCTACGCCTACGTTCCGCTCGACGAGGCGCTCTCGCGCGTGGTGATCGACTTCTCCGGCCGGCCGGGGCTCGAATTCCACGTTCCGTTCACGCGTGCGCGGGTGGGCGAGTTCGACGTCGATCTGGTGCATGAGTTCTTCCAGGGGTTCGTGAATCACGCCCAGGCGACGCTGCACGTGGACAACCTGCGCGGCGACAACGCGCATCACCAGTGCGAGACGGTATTCAAGGCGTTCGCGCGCGCGCTGCGCATGGCGGCGGCACTCGATCCGCGCTCCGCGGGAGTCGTTCCTTCGACCAAGGGGTCCCTGTAGCAGGCAGGCGATGGCTGCGGCATGAAAATCGCCGTTGTCGATTACGGCATGGGCAATCTGCGCTCCGTGTCGAAGGCGCTCGAGCACGTCGCACCCGAGGCCGATGTCGTCGTCACTGCCGATCCGACTGCGATCCAGGGAGCCGCGCGCGTGGTCGTCCCGGGCCAGGGCGCGATGCCCGACTGCATGCGGCAACTCGCCGCGAGCGGGGCGCGGGAGGCCGTGCTCCGCGCCGCGCGCGAAAAGCCCTTTCTCGGCATCTGCGTCGGCATGCAGATGCTGTTCGAGCACGGCGAGGAGGGCGATACCCCGGGCCTCGGGCTTCTCGCCGGCCGGGTGCCGAGGTTTCCCGAGGCGCGCATGCGCGCGGCCGACGGAACTGCGCTCAAGGTACCGCACATGGGCTGGAACGAAGTGCTTCAGGCGGGCGCGCACGCGATCTGGGAGGGGATTCCGGGCAGGACCCGCTTTTACTTCGTGCACAGTTATTTTCCGGAGCCGCGCGAGAGCTCGCTCAGCGCGGCGACGTGCGTGTACGGGTTGCGCTTTACCTGCGCGGTTGCGCGCGATAATATCTTTGCCGTACAGTTCCACCCGGAGAAAAGTCAAGCCGCAGGCCTCCAGTTGCTTCGCAACTTCGTCCACTGGCAACCCTGAGTCCCGGCGCACTCACGCGCCCTTCCGGAACCGCAATCCAGATCAATCTTTGCATGCCGCGCTTGCTTCGTGCGACCGGGGTTGTGCCGCGCCCGGGAACCGGTGACGCCGGGGTAACGACCTCCTGATCGCCGCAATCCCACCATGCTGATCATTCCGGCCATCGACCTCAAAGACGGGCGCTGCGTGCGCCTCAAGCAAGGCGACATGAAGACCGCGACCGTGTTTTCCGAGGACCCGGTCGCGATGGCGAAGCACTGGGCCGCCGAGGGCGCGCGACGGCTGCATGTCGTCGATCTGAACGGCGCGGCGGCGGGTCGGCCGAAGAACGAGAAGACCATCCGCCAGATCATCGACGCGGTCGGCGGACAGGTGCCGATCGAGCTCGGCGGCGGAATCCGCGACCTGGACACGATCGAGAGCTACATCGACGCGGGCGTGCAGTACATCGTGATCGGCACTGCGGCGGTGAAGAACCCCGGGTTTCTGTCCGACGCGTGCTACGCCTTCCCGGGCCGGATCATCGCGGGGCTGGACGCGAAGGACGGCAAGGTCGCGGTCGAGGGCTGGTCGAAAATGACCGGCCACGACGTGGTCGACCTGGCGAAGAAGTTCGAGGATTACGGCATCGAGGCCATCATCTACACAGACATCGGCCGCGACGGCATGATGACTGGCGTCAACGTCGAGGCGACTTTCAAGCTCGCGCAGTCGCTCAAGACCCCGATCATCGCGAGCGGGGGGCTGAACAGCATCAAGGACGTGCAGACGGTCTGCGCCAAGCTCGCGCCCGAGGGCATCATCGGTGCCATCGCCGGACGCGCGCTCTACGAGGGCAAGCTCGATCTAAAGAAGGCGCAGAGCGAGGCCGACAAGGCGACCAAGGCCGGGTGAGGTCGGCCTGGGCCGCGGCGTCCGGGCATCTTCGGGACAGCGACGAGCAGCCGCGATGGGTTTAGCCAAGCGTGTCATTCCCTGCCTCGACGTCACCGCCGGCCGCGTGGTGAAGGGCGTCAATTTCGTCGGCCTGCGCGACGCCGGCGACCCGGTCGAGATCGCGGCGCGCTACGACGGCGAGGGCGCGGACGAGTTGTGCTTTCTCGACATCACCGCGAGTTCCGACGAGCGCGACATCCTGCTGCACGTGATCGAGTCCGTGGCCGATCGGGTCTTCATTCCGCTCACCGTGGGCGGGGGCGTGCGCAAAGTCGAGGACGTGCGACGACTCCTCAACGCCGGAGCGGACAAGGTCTCGATCAACACCGCGGCGGTGCAGAATCCGCAGCTGGTGCGCGATGCGTCCGGCAAGGTCGGCAACCAGTGCATCGTCGTCGCGATCGACGCCAAGCGCCGCGGCGCCGGCGGCTGGGAGGTTTACACTCACGGCGGGCGCCGGGCGACCGGGATCGACGCGGTCGATTGGGCGCGGCGCATGCAGGAGGCCGGGGCGGGCGAGATCCTTCTCACCAGCATGGACCGGGACGGCACGCGCGACGGCTTCGACCTGGAGTTGACGCGCGCCGTCGCGGACGCGGTGGGCGTGCCGGTGATCGCATCGGGCGGGGTCGGCACACTCGAGCATCTCGCCGAGGGCGTGCTCGACGGGCGCGCCGACGCCGTGCTCGCGGCGAGCATCTTCCATTTCGGCGATTACAGCGTGCGCCAGGCGAAGAAGCACATGCGCGCGCGGGGGATCGAGGTGAGGCTGTGACGAGTAGCGAATCCGACGTTTCCGGGTGGAGCGCGGAAGTACGCTGGGACGCGAACGGCCTCGTGCCCGTTGTGACCCAGGACGCGGCGAGCGGCCGCGTGCTGACGCTCGCCTGGATGAATCGCGATGCGCTCGCCGAGACCGCGCGGCGCGGCGAAGCGGTGTACTGGTCGCGCTCGCGCCAGCGCCTGTGGCGCAAGGGCGAGGAATCGGGGCATGTGCAGAGGGTCGTCGAGATCCGGCTCGACTGCGACGCCGACGCGATTCTGCTGCGAGTCGAGCAGATCGGAGGCATCGCCTGCCACACCGGCCGCGAGAGCTGCTTTTACCGCAAACTGGACCAGGGAGGCTGGGTGACGACCGATCCGATGCTCAAGGATCCTTCGCTCATCTACGGCAGGAAATGAAACCGGGACTGACCGAAACCTTGGAGCGCCTCGCCGCAGTGATCGAATCGCGGCGCAGCGGCGATCCGGAGAAGTCGTACGTGGCGCGGCTCCTGGCGGGGGACGAGAACGCGCTGCTCAAGAAGATCGGCGAAGAGGCGACCGAGACCCTGCTCGCGGCGAAGAGCGGCGAGCGGCTCGACATCGTTCGCGAAACGGCGGACCTGTGGTTTCATTGCCTCGTTCTGCTCGCCCGCCACGGGCTGGGGCCGCAGGACGTGATCGCCGAGCTGCACCGGCGCGAGGGAATTTCCGGCATCGACGAGAAGGCGCGGCGCGGCAAAAGCCCGCTCAAGGAGAGAGGATGAGCGATTGCATCTTCTGCAAGATCGTGCGTGGCGAGATTCCGTCGCAGAAGGTCCACGAGGACGAGGACCTGCTCGCATTCAACGACATCCGCCCGGTCGCCCCGATCCATTTCATGATCATCCCCAAGCAGCATGTCGCGTCGCTCTACGAAGCGAACCGGGACCATCAAGCGGTGCTCGGGAAGATGCTCGCGATCGCCGGCGAGCTGGCCCTCAAGCAAGGCGCAAAAGACGGCTTTCGCACCATCATCAACACCGGGCGCGTCGCGCATCAGGAGGTGTATCATCTGCACATGCACGTGGTGGGCGGGCCCGACTCCCTCGGCCCGATGATCCTCAGGAAGAAGTGAGCAGGAGGTTACTATGGGTTCGTTCAGCATTTGGCATTGGCTGATCGTCCTTCTGATCGTGATGCTGATTTTCGGCACCAAGAAGCTGCGTAATCTCGGTACCGATCTCGGTGGTGCGGTGAAGGGATTCAAGGACGGAATGCGCCAGCCCGACGACAAGTCCGCCGAGGAGGGCGCCGCGCCGCAGGTCACCGGCAAGACGGTCGAAGGCGAGATCAAGAGCAAGACCGAAACCAAGGCCTAGGCGCGATGCGCGAGACGCACGGCGCAGGGCAATCGCAGCTCGCGGCGATCGCGGGGTCCTGAGCAGGATTCAGCCATGCCTCGGGCGCCCAGCGGGCGCCTTTTTCATCTCCGGGCCGACGCCGAGCCGTGTTTGACATAGGCTTTTCCGAGTTGATGCTGATCGGCCTGGTGGCGCTCATCGTCATCGGGCCCGAGCGCCTGCCGCGCGTCGCGCGCACCGCGGGACACCTTGTCGGACGCCTGCAGCGCTATGTCGCCGACGTGAAGGCGGACATCAATCGCGAGATGGAGCTCGAGGAGCTGCGCAAGATGCGCGATTCGATGCAGCAGGCGGCGAGCGAGATCCAGACCTCGGTCGGCGCTGAGCTGTCCAAGGCCGAGACCGATCTCAACCAATCGGTCGCCGCGGCCGTCGCCGATACGCCGGCGGCAACGCCGCAGACCAACCCTGCCCCCGCGGCGCCCGGCGCGGAGCCCGCGGCGCCGGAGAAGTCTGGCGCGCCCGAGGCGCGCTAGCTGTGAGCACACAGGAAACCTTCATCTCGCACCTGGTCGAGCTGCGCACGCGCGTGATGCACGCGGTGATCGCGGTGGCCGTCGTGTTCGTCGCCCTCTTCCTATGGCCGGGGTCCGGACTGATCTACGACCTTCTCGCGCTGCCGTTGATGAACGCGCTTCCCGAGGGCACGAGAATGATCGCGACCGGCGTGGTGACGCCTTTCCTCGTTCCCGTGAAGGTGACCGGGCTCGTCGCGTTCATGATCGCTCTGCCTTACGTGCTGTTCCAGGCCTGGGCCTTCGTCGCGCCGGGCCTGTACGAGCACGAGAAGAAGCTCGCGCTGCCGATCGTCGTCGCGAGCAGCGTGCTCTTCTTCGTCGGCGTCGCGTTCTGTTACTTCTTCGTGTTCGGCAAGGTGTTCACGTTCATCCACGAGTTCGCGCCGAAGTCGATTACCCCGGCGCCGGACATCGAGGCATATTTCAGCTTCGTAATCACCATGTTCCTCGCTTTCGGAATCACCTTCGAAATCCCGATCGTGGTGGTCGTGCTGGTGAGAATGAACGTCGTGAGTCTCGACAAGCTCCGGCAGGCGCGTCCCTATGTGATCGTCGGCGCCTTCGTCATCGCCGCGATCGTCACGCCGCCCGACGTTCTGTCGCAGTTCATGCTGGCGGTGCCGATGTGCCTGCTCTACGAGGCGGGCCTGATCCTGGCCCGATTCGTGAGCAAACGGCGGCAGCCGGAACCCGGCGAATCGGACTACAGGCCGCTCAACGACGAGGAGATGGAGCGCGAGCTCGATCGTACCGACCGCTGACGCGTTCGCTCGCGGCCGGCGCCGGGCGCCTCACTCCACGCGCGACTGAGGCTTGGGCCGCCGGCCCACGGTCACCGCGACCTCGACGTCCTTGCCTTTGCGCTTGAGCTTGAGGCGCGCGCTGCTGCCGGGCGCGAGCGCCGCGATGAGATTGAGCATGCCCTGCGGGTCGGCGACCGGCTTGCCGTTGACCTCGATGAGGACGTCTCCGGGCTTCACGCCCGCCTTGTCCGCCGGGCCGCCGCGCAGCACGCCGGCGATGATCGCTCCGAGCGCGCTCTCGAGCCGGAAAGACTCCGCCAGGGTGGGCGTGATCTCCTGCACCTCGACGCCGATCCAGCCGCGCGTCACGCTGCCGGTACGGATGATCTGTTCCACCACCATCTTTGCGGTCGAGATCGGAATCGCGAAGCCGATCCCCATCGAGCCGCCGGAGCGCGAATAGATCGCGGTGTTGATGCCGACGAGATTGCCGCCGGAATCGACGAGCGCGCCGCCCGAGTTGCCCGGGTTGATCGCGGCGTCGGTCTGGATGAAGTTCTCGAAGGTGTTGATGCCCAGGCCCGCGCGGCCGAGCGCGGAAACGATGCCGGAAGTCACCGTCTGGCCGACGCCGAACGGATTGCCGATCGCGAGAACGACGTCGCCCACGCGCAGCGCTTCCGAGGAGCCGAGCG
>JBFGLA010000147.1:0-6885 GCA_041576355.1 Burkholderiales bacterium | reverse complement strand
GTGCCAAGTTCGGCCGATCTTGTGTCAGAATCGGTTCAAGCAAGAATCTCCCCCGCGTACGGGGCAATCGGCACTTGGAGGAGGAGAAGATGTCGGAGAACCTTTCCGGCCTCGACACGTTCCCGAAACTGCTCATGCACCACGCCAGGGTGCGCGGCGAGTTGCCGGCGATTCGCGAGAAGGATCTCGGGATCTGGCAGACCTGGTCCTGGAAAGAGCTTGCGGACGAGGTGCGCGCGCTCGCCTGCGGGCTTGCGGAGCAGGGGCTCAAGCGTGGCGATCACATCGCGCTCGTGTCGGACAACCGGCCCCGTCTCTACGCCGCGGTCTGCGCCGCCCAGTGTCTCGGGGGCATCCCGGTGCCGCTCTATCAGGACGCGGTCGCCGCCGAAATGGCCTTCCCCATCCAGAACGCCGGTATCACGCACGCCTTTGCCGAAGACCAGGAGCAGGTGGATAAGCTCCTCGAGATCCTGCCGCAATGCCCGACGCTCAAGCGGGTCTATTACGACGATCCTCGCGGCATGCGGCACTACAGCCAACCCGAGCTGATAAGTTACGAGCGGCTGGTCGAGCTGGGGCGCGAGTCGTACCGCCGCGATTCCGCGTTCCTCGAAACCGAGATCGCGCGCGGCGCAGGCGGCGACGCGGCGGCGATGTTCTTCACCTCCGGAACGACCGGCGTGCCCAAGGGCGTCGTCCTCACCCACGGAGCGCTCATCGATCGGGCCAAGGCCGCGGCGCAGATGGAAGGACTGGGCGATCACGACGTAGTTATCGCATACCTCCCACCGGCCTGGATCGGGCAGAACATCTTTTCCTACGCGCAGCCGTTCGTGGCCGGCTATTGCATCTGCTGTCCCGAGTCGACCGAGACCGTGATGACCGATATGCGCGAGATCGGCCCGACGTACTACTTCGCTCCGCCGCGCGTGCTGGAGGCGTTGCTCACTCAGGTTTCGATTCGCATGGAGGACGCGGGTCGCGTCAAGCGCTGGATGTACCGATCGTTTATTAATCTCGCGCAAAGGCTCGGCGGCGCAATCCTCGACGGTAAGCCGGTTTCCGCGCTCGACCGAGTGCTCTATTTCCTCGGCGACTTGCTGGTGTACGGGCCGCTGCGCAATGTGCTCGGCATGAGCCGGGTGCGCGTCGCATATACCGCGGGCGAGGCGATCGGGCCCGACCTTTTCAAGTTCTACCGCTCGATCGGCATCAACCTGAAGCAGCTTTACGGTTCAACCGAAACCAGTGTGTTCGTGTGCATCCAGCCGAACGGCCAGGCCAGGCCCGACACTGTCGGCCCGGCAGTCCCGGGTGTCGAGCTGAAGTTCACGCCCGCGCGCGAGCTGTTGATCCGCTCGCCGGGATTATTCACCGAGTACTACAAGAACCCGCAGGCGACGATGGAAGTGAAAGACGCCGATGGGTGGTTTCACACCGGAGACGCCGGGTACGTCGATTCCGACGGTCACTTGAAGATCATCGACCGCGTCAAGGATGTCGGCGCGCTAACGGACGGCACGCTTTTCGCGCCGAAGTATCTCGAGAACAAGCTCAAGTTCTTTCCTTACGTCAAGGAGGCGGTCGCATTCGGCGACCGGCGCGACCGGGTCTGCGCCTTCATCAACATCGATATGGACGCGGTGGCCAACTGGGCGGAGAAGAGAAACCTGCACTACGCGGGCTACACCGACCTCGCGTTGCGCAAGGAGGTCTATGCGCTGGTGCGCGAGTGCATCGAGAAGGTGAACGCCGACCTCGCCCAGGAGCCGGAGCTCGCGGGTTCGCAGATCCGGCGCTTCCTCATCCTGCACAAGGAGCTGGATGCCGATGACGGCGAGCTCACGCGCACGCGTAAGGTGCGGCGCGGCCATATCGGGGAAAAGTACGCCTCGCTGGTCGAGGCGCTCTACGGCGGCAAGACGAGCGTGCATGTCGAGGCGCAGGTCCGATACGAAGACGGCCGGACCGGCACCATCTCCGCGGATCTCGCCATACAGGATGCGAAAACGTTCTCTGCAGTCGCCGCAAAGAGGGCGGCGTGACCGAGGTCCAGCTGCATCCCCATCCGCGCGCGCACCGGATCGGCGAGACCATCCTCTCCGTCGAGAACGTCTCGCTCGCGTTCGGCGGCGTGCGCGCCCTCATCGACGTGTCCTTCGACGTGCGCGAGCACGAGATCCGGGCGATCATCGGCCCGAATGGCGCGGGCAAGAGCTCGATGCTCAACGTGATCAACGGCGTCTACCACCCGCAGCAGGGCACGATCAGTTTCCTCGGCCGGACACGGCACGACGTAAACACCCACGAAGCGGCCGAGCAGGGGATCGCGCGCACGTTCCAGAGCCTCGCGCTCTTCAAGGGCATGAGCGTGCTCGACAACATCATGACCGGACGCAACCTCAAAATGAAGAGCGGCCTGCTGGCGCAAGCGCTTCGCCTGGGGCCCGCGGAGAGCGAGGAGCTGGAGCATCGTGCAGCGGTCGAGCGCATCATCGATTTCCTCGAGATCCAGGCGCACCGCAAGACGCCGGTCGGGCGGCTGCCTTACGGTTTGCAGAAGCGCGTCGATCTCGCGCGGGCGCTGGCGATGGAGCCCCGGCTGCTCCTGCTCGACGAGCCGATGGCGGGAATGAACATGGAGGAAAAGCAGGACATGTGCCGCTTCATACTCGACGTCAACGACCAGTTCGGAACGACGATCGTGCTCATCGAGCACGACATGGGCGTGGTCATGGACATCTCCGACCGCGTGGTGGTGCTCGACTATGGGCGCAAGATCGGTGACGGCGCGCCGGACCAGATCCGAGCCAATCAGGCGGTGATCGACGCCTATCTCGGCGCGAGCCACTGAGCGGGGCGACCATGAAGCGCAATGCTCTCGCCATCGCTCTCGGCGTCGTTCTAATTGCGGGTTTGATCGCTCCGCTCGTCACGGGCGCGTCGGCGCCCGGCTTCTGGGTCGAGGTCCTGCTGGGCGGGCTCATGGCCGGGGTGCTGTACTCGCTCGTCGCGCTCGGCTTCGTGCTGATCTTCAAGGCCTCGGGCGTGTTCAACTTCGCGCAGGGCGCCATGGTGCTGTTTGCGGCCCTCGCGGTCGCGCGCATGGCAGAGAGAATGCCGCTGTGGCTCGCGGTAATTTTCGCAATCGCGATCATGGTGGCGCTCGCCATCGTAATCGAGCGCCTGGTGCTGCGGCCGCTGGTCAACCAGGATGCGGTCGCCCTGCTCATGGCGACGCTGGGCGTGACCTATTTTCTCGACGGGTTCGGGCAGACGATCTGGGGCAGCGATATCTACGAGATCAATCTGGGCATCGCCAAGGAACCGGTGATGGTCCTGCAGAACGTCTTCCAGGGCGGCATTTTGATCAACAAGGACGACGTTGCCGCCGCGGTTGTGGCGGCGCTTCTGGTGGCGGGCCTTGCGATCTTCTTCCAGAAGACGGCGACCGGACGCGCGCTGCGGGCGGTCGCGGACGATCACCAAGCCGCGCAGGCCGTCGGCATCCCGCTCAACCGGATCTGGGTCATCGTGTGGGCGGTAGCCGGTTTCGTCGCGCTGGTCGCAGGCATGATCTGGGGCGCGAAGCTCGGCGTGCAATTCTCCATTTCCCTGGTGGCGCTCAAGGCGCTGCCGGTGGTGATCCTGGGCGGATTCACCTCGATTCCGGGGGCGATCATCGGCGGGTTGGTCATCGGGGTCGGCGAGAAGATGGCCGAGGTGTTTTTCGGGCCGGTGCTCGTGAAGGCGTTCGATCTCGCTGGAGGCGGGATCGAGAACTGGTTCGCTTATGTGCTGGCATTGCTCTTCCTGTTAGTGAGGCCGGAGGGGCTTTTCGGGGAAACGCGCATCGATCGCGTGTAGTGCGCCTCCGAGCCGACGACATTCGAGGTCATGCAAGCCATGAAGACAGTTGAGCGGGCCGGGTAAATGTTCTACAGAGAAAACGGGCAGTTCAAGACCAGCTACGGCTCGGACCAGCAGATGCTGCCGATCCGGCAGGATCGGATCTTCACCGCTGCGCTCGTCGTATTTGCGTTCGTCGGCGTCCCATACCTCGCGAGCGACTATCTGTTCCTGTCGATCGTGATTCCTTTTCTCATCCTCACGCTCGCAGCCATCGGCCTGAATCTCCTGGTCGGCTACTGCGGGCAGATCTCGATCGGTCACGCCGCCTTCATGGCGGTCGGCGCGTATGCCGCCTATAACCTTGTGCTGCGTATCCCCCAGCTCAATTTTCTCGTGGTCCTCGTGCTCGCGGGCCTCATCGCCGCGGCCGTGGGCGTCGCCTTCGGCATCCCGAGCCTGCGAATCAAGGGCCTGTACCTCGCGGTGGCGACGCTTGCGGCGCAATTCTTCATCGACTGGCTGTTTGCGCGGGTCAAGTGGTTCACGAATTACGCCCCGTCCGGCTCGGTCTCGACTGCGCCTATCGATCTCTTCGGCTGGAAGATTACGACGCCCGCGGACAAGTACGTGTTTCTGCTCGGGGTACTGGTGGTCTGCACGCTCGCGGCCAAGAACCTCGTGCGTGGCCACATCGGGCGCGCCTGGATGGCGATGCGGGACATGGACGTGGCTGCCGAGGTGATCGGCATTCGGCCGGTTTATGCCAAACTCACCGCGTTTGCCGTAAGCTCGTTCTATTGCGGCGTGGCGGGCGCACTGTGGGGGTTTGTGCACCTCGGCTCGTGGGAGCCGCTGGCGTTCAACCTCACCCTTTCCCTGAACCTGCTCTTCATGATCATCATCGGCGGCATGGGCTCGATACTGGGGAGCTACTTCGGCGCGGCGTTCATCGTCGTGCTGCCGATCGTCCTCAACCAGATCCCGCTCTGGCTGGACGTTCCCATCTCGACCGCGATGACCTCGCACCTGGAGTTCATGATTTTCGGCGCGCTGATCGTCTTATTTTTGATCGTCGAGCCGCACGGCCTCGCGCGCCTCTGGGCGATCGGCAAGGAGAAGCTGCGACTCTGGCCGTTCCCGCACTGAGCGCGATGCTTTGCAATGCCGGCCCGGATGGCTATCATGGGCCGTCCAGCCGCGGCCCCCTGCCCGCGGTGTTCAGTAGAGAGGAGGAGTGGAATATGAGAAGTATTTCGAAGTCCATGCTGCTGCGCTGCGGCCTGTCGCTAGGCGCCGCGGCCTCGGTGCTTGCGAGCGCGCCTGCGCTGGCGCAAGCGAAAGAGCAGTTCATCCCCGTGCTCGTGTACCGCACCGGTCCCTATGCGCCGAACGGCGTGCCGTTCGCCAACGGGTTCGTCGACTACCTGAAGCTCTTGAACGCGCGTGACGGCGGAATCAACAAGATCAAGATCACCTTCGAGGAGTGCGAGACCGGGTATGCGACCGACCGGGGCGTCGAATGCTACGAGCGTCTCAAGGGCAAGGGCCCCACAGGCGCGACCGCGGTGCACCCGCTGTCCACAGGCATCACCTTCGCGCTGACCGATAAGGCGCCGAGGGACAAGATTCCAGTGATTAGCGCAGGCTACGGGCGTGCGGATTCGGTCGACGGCACGGTCTTCGGCTGGAACTTCCCGCTCGGCGGCACCTACTGGGATGCGTCCGACATCCTCGTGCAGCACGTCGCCAAGCTGGAGGGCGGATTCAACAAGCTCAAGGACAAGAAGATCGCCCTCGTCTACCACGATTCGCCGTACGGCAAGGAGCCGATCGCGCTTCTGCAGGCGCGCTCCGCCCTACATCGGTTCGAGCTGATCCTGCTCCCGGTCACGCATCCCGGCGTCGAGCAGAAGTCGACCTGGCTGCAGGTGAGGCAGCAGCGGCCGGATTACGTCTTTCTGTGGGGCTGGGGGGTCATGAACTCGACCTCGATCAAGGAGGCGGTCGCGACCGGCTACCCGCGGGAGAAGATGTACGGCGTATGGTGGTCGGGCGCCGAGCCAGATGTTGAGCCGGCGGGCGAGGGTGCGAAAGGGTATAACGCCCTCGTCTTTCTCGCTCCAGCAGGCCAGGGCGCAGTACACAGGGACATCCTCAAGTACGTCTACGACAAGGGTGACGGCACGGGCAAGAAGGAGAGCGTCGGCGAGGTGCTCTACAACCGCGGTATGGCCTCCGCGATGATGACGGTCGAGGCGGTTAGGCGCGCGCAGACGAAGTACGGCAAGCGTCCGCTCACAGGCGAGGAAGTACGCTGGGGGCTGGAGAACCTGTCGCTCGACGCAGCGGCGATCAAACGCCTCGGGTTCGAGGGCTTCATGACGCCGGTCCAGACGTCCTGCTACGACCATGGAGGCGCGCGCCAGGCAAAGGTCCATACCTGGGACGGCAAGAAGTGGAACGTCGGGCCGGATTCCTATGAATCCGACCAGCAGATCATCCGTCCGATCATCACCGCCTCGGCGGAGAAATACGCGGCGGAGAAAAAGCTCGCCAAGCGCGATTGCTCGAAGGAGTGAGCCCGCGCGTCTGACCGACTACCGCCTGCGCCGGCACCCGCGGCGCAGGCGGGCCTCTATCCGCGACTTCAAGCCCGAGGATCACGCGTCGATGAGCGCACCGCTGCTCGCCGTCAACGGCATCGAGGTTATCTACAACCACGTCATCCTGGTCCTGAAGGGCGTGTCGCTGACCGTTCCAGAGGGCGGCGTCGTCGCGCTCCTGGGCGGCAACGGGGCGGGGAAGACGACGACGCTTCGTGCGGTGTCGAACCTGCTGAAGGGCGAGCGGGGCGAGGTCACCAAGGGGTACATCGAATACCGGGGCGAGCGTATCGAACGCCTCACGCCCTCCGAGCTGGTGAAGCGCGGGGTGGTGCAGGTAATGGAGGGGCGGCACTGCTTCCAGCACCTCACGGTCGAGGAAAACCTGCTGACAGGCGCTTACACGCGTAACGCGAGCGGCGGGGGC
>JBFGLA010000146.1:0-6906 GCA_041576355.1 Burkholderiales bacterium | reverse complement strand
TCATCATCACAATCGGCGCCTCGATCTTTCTCAGGGGGCTCGCTACCCTCGTGTGGGACAAGAAGATCCACGCCGTGCCCGCGTTCAGCGGCGAGCAGCCGATCGCCTTCGCCGGGGCGACGATCCTACCGCAGAGCTTGTGGGTGATCGGCGTCACCGCCGCGATCGTGGCGCTCTTGTGGTGGTTCTTCAATCGCACGCTGACCGGCAAGGCGATCCTCGCGACCTCGCACAACCGGCTCGCGGCGCAACTCGTCGGAATCAGCGTGCGGCGCGTGCTTCTCGTCTCGTTCGGCCTTTCGGCTGCGCTCGGCGCGCTCGCCGGGATCCTCATCGCTCCGATCACCTTTACGTCCTGGGACGCCGGCGTGATGCTCGGGTTGAAGGGCTTCGCCGCCGCGGTGCTCGGCGGTCTGGGGAGCGGCCCCGGCGCGGTCGCGGGCGGGCTCGCGCTCGGTCTGATCGAGTCGCTCTCCGCCGGGTATCTCTCCTCGGCGTACAAGGACGCGATCGCCTTCGTCATCATCCTCGCGGTGCTCGTCTTCATGCCGAGCGGCCTGCTCGGTGCGCGCGGCACCGAGCGCGTCTGACTGCGATCGTGCCCGTATGCTCGCGAGGCTCGCGACCGCACGAACCGGAGGCATGCTAGCGCTCATCGCCGCGGTGGCGCTCCTGCCCCTTGCTCTCGTCAACAACTACACCTACGAAGTCGCGATCCTCGTCGGCCTGAACGCGATCGTCTGCGTCGGGTTGAATCTGCTCATCGGCTACGCCGGCCAGATCAGTCTGGGGCACGCCGGGTTCTTCGGGCTGGGCGCGTACGCCTCGGCGATCCTGGTCGCGCGCTACGGCTGGCCGCCGCTCGCGGCGCTGGCGTGCGCGGTCGCGGCGGTTTCCGTCATCGCCTACGTGGTCGGCCGACCGATCCTGCGGCTCAAGGGCCACTACCTCGCGATGGCGACCCTCGGCCTGGGAATCATCATCTCCATCGTCATCACGACCGAGGACCGGTATACCGGCGGGCCTGACGGCATGAGCGTGCCGCCGCTCGCGCTCGCCGGCTACGCGCTCGCGGGCGAGCGGATCTGGTACTGGGTGGTGGGGTCGCTCCTCGTCGCCTCGGTCTGGCTCGCGCTGAATCTCATCGAGTCGCCCATCGGGCGCGCGATGCGCGCGCTGCACGGCTCGGAAGTCGCGGCCGAGGTGGTCGGCATCGACAGCGCGCGCCACAAGGTCATGGCGTTCGTGCTTTCGGCCGGGCTCGCCGCGCTCGCCGGCGCTCTCACCGCACACTATTCGGGGTTCATCACCCCGGGCAAGGTCACGTTCCTGCACTCGATCGAGCTGGTGACGATGGTCGTCCTCGGCGGCATGGCGTCGATCTTCGGCGCCGTGGTCGGCGCAGCGATCCTCACCACGCTGCCGCAGCTGCTCACCGTGTTCAAGGAATACGAGATGGTCGTATTCGGCGCGGCCTTGATGCTCACGATGATCTTCATGCCGAAAGGGCTGGTGCCCACCCTCGGGGCGCTTCTTGCCAGAGCGCGGCAATCCGCGCGGCAGGGGCGACAACGATGAGTCTGCTTCGCGTCGAAGGTCTCAGCAAGGAATTCGGCGGCGTGCGCGCGGTCGATGCGCTCGAATTCGAGGTCGATCCCGCCCAAGTGTTTTCCATCATCGGCCCGAACGGCGCCGGCAAGACGACGCTGCTCAATCTGCTCACCGGAATCTATCGCCCGAGCACCGGGCGGATTCTGTTCGGCGGGCGCGAGCTGAACGGTCGCGCGACGCACGAATTCGCTGCATCCGGGATCGGCCGCACGTTCCAGAACCTGCAGATCTTCTTCAACATGAGCGCGCT
This sequence comes from Burkholderiales bacterium, assembly GCA_041576355.1. Classification (GTDB taxonomy): domain Bacteria; phylum Pseudomonadota; class Gammaproteobacteria; order Burkholderiales; family SG8-39; genus JAOUFA01. The sequence continues at coordinate 5,045 of JBFGLA010000146.1, read as the reverse complement.
CGAGAACGTCATGGCGGGCCGCCATCTGCGCGAGCGCTGCGGCCTCGCCGCGGCGCTCTTTCGGCTGCCGTGGCTCGCGCGCGCCGAGCAGGCCTGCCGCGACGAATCCGCCGAGCTGCTCGCTTTCGTCGGCCTCGCGGACTGGGTCGACGCGGAGGCGGGGGCGATGCCCTACGGGGCGCTGAAGCGGCTCGAGATTGCGCGCGCGCTCGCCGCGCGGCCGAAACTCCTCCTGCTCGACGAACCGGCGGCAGGCCTCAATCTGACCGAGACGCGCGAAATCGACCGGCTGATCCAGCGGCTCGCCGAAAGCGGCATCACCGTCGTGCTCGTCGAGCACAACATGCGCCTCGTGATGGAGGTCTCGCACCATGTCCTCGTGCTCGACTACGGGCGCAAGCTCGCCGAGGGCACCCCCGCGAGCGTCCGTAGCAACCCGCGGGTGATCGAGGCGTACCTTGGTCGAGCCGCGTCAGCCGGAGCGTCCCCATGATGCTCGAAGTGCGCGCGCTCGAGAGCCGCTATGGCCGCATTCCAGCGCTGAAGGGAATCGACCTCGAGGTCCGGGCCGGAGAGCTGGTCGCGCTCGTCGGCGCGAACGGCGCCGGAAAGACGACCTTGCTGCGCGCCGTCTCGGGCGTGCAACCGGTCGCTTCGGGGCGGATCGCCTTTGAAGGAGCCGATATCACGGCGGCACCGCCCGAGCGCCGGGTGCGGCTCGGAATCACCCAGGTGCCCGAAGGCCGGCAGGTCTTCGGGCCGCTGACGGTCGAGGACAACCTGCGCCTCGGCGCCTATGCGCGCGGCGCCGCGCAGGCGCGCGAGACGCTCGAGCGCGTGTACGCGATGTTTCCCGCCCTCGCCGAGCGCCGCCACGCGGCGGCGGGAACGCTGTCGGACGGGCAGCAGCAGATGCTCGCGATCGGCCGGGCACTCATGGCGCAACCGCGGCTGCTGCTCCTCGACGAACCCTCGATGGGCCTGGCGCCGCGCCTGGTCGAGGAGATCTTCGAATGCGTCAAGACATTGCGCGCCGCGGACACCGCGATTTTTCTCGTCGACCAGAACGCCCGCGCGGCGCTTTCCATCGCCGACCGCGGCTACGTGCTCGAAACCGGATGCATCGTGCTCTCGGGAGCCGGGAGCGAGCTGCTCGCGAACGAGAGCGTGCAGTCCGCTTACCTCGGCCTTTGAGCGCCGGGGCGACGGCTTAACCTGGATCAAGACACCGGCGTAACAGCCATGCTCCCATGATCGACCAAACGAGGAACCGGGGAGAACGATGAAAGCGACGCTCACATCAGGCCTCAGCACGACCCGCGTGTTCGCAGTCGACCGCGAACGAACGATCGACTTCATGGGCGAGTCGGCGCGCGTATACGCCACGCCGATGCTCGTGCGCGATATCGAGATGGCGTGCCGCGAGTTCCTGCTCGGGCACCTGGACCCGGGGGAGGACTCGGTCGGCACCCGGGTCGAAGTCGACCACCTCGCGCCGACCCTCATCGGGATGACGGTGCGCATCGAAGCCAAGGTCGCCGAGGTGAAGGGCCGAGGGGTCACGTTCGAGATCTCGGGATCGGACGGCGTCGATACGATCTGCCGCGGCAAGCACTCCCGCTTCATCGTGGACGTGAAGCAGACCGAGGCCCGGCTCGCCGCCAAGGCGCAGAAGGCGCAAGCCGCGAAGGGATAATGCGCGGCGCCACGCCGCGTGCAGTATCTTCCGAGTCATTCATGGCCCCGTCCGCGCCGCGCACGATCCAGACCTATTGCTACCAGTGCGTGGCCGGGCCGGACCTGCTCACGGTCAAGGTGAAGGACGGCGTCGCGACCGAGGTGCAGCCGAACTTCGCCGCCGCGGGCGTGCATCCGGGCGGCGGCAAGGTCTGCGTCAAGGCCTACGGCCTGGTGCAGAAGCTCTACAACCCCAACCGCGTGCGCTCGCCGATGAAGCGCACCAATCCCAAGAAAGGCCGCGGCGAGGATCCGCGCTTCGTGCCGATCTCGTGGGACGAGGCGCTCGATACGATCGCGAAGAAGCTCCTCGAGATCCGCGCGTCGGGTCTGCTCGACGAGTCCGGCTATCCGCGCGTCGCGGCGAGCTTCGGCGGCGGCGGGACGCCGCAGTCGTACATGGGGACCTTCCCCGCGTTCCTATCCGCCTGGGGGCCGATGGACATGGGATTCGGCTCCGGCCAGGGCGTGAAGTGCTACCACTCGGAGCACCTGTACGGCGAATTCTGGCACCGCGCGTTCACCGTCGCGGCCGACACGCCGCTTTGCAACTACAACATCTCGTGCGGGGCGAACATCGAGGCCTCGGGCGGCGTGACCGGCGTCTGGCGCCACGCCAATGCGCGCGAGCGCGGCATCAAGCGCGTCCAGGTCGAGCCGCACCTCTCGGTCACCGGCGCGTGCTCGGCGGAGTGGGTGCCGATCAAGCCCAAGACCGATGCCGCGTTCCTCTTCGCGCTGATCCACGTCATGCTGCACGAGCGGCCGCGCGAGCAGCTCGATCTCGATTTCCTCAAGCACCACACGTCGTCGCCCTACCTGGTCGGCGCGAACGGGTTCTATCTCCGCGACCCGGAATCGAAGAAGCCGCTCGTTTGGGACGCGAAGCGCGGCGCCGCGGTGCCCTTCGACACGCCGGACTGCGACCCCGCCCTCGAGGGATCGTTCAGCGCGCGGGCGCTCGAGACCGGTGCCGACCGGGAGACGCTCGCTCAGGGCGAGCTTGCGGGAGAGCCCGCGCTCGCAAAGCTCATCGTCCACGTCAAGAGCTACACGCCGGAGTGGGCGAGCAGCGTGTGCGACGTGCCTGCCGAAACGACGCGGCGCATCGCCAACGAGTATCTCGACGCGGCGCAGGTCGGCGCGACGATCGAGATCGACGGTAAGTCCCTGCGCTATCGCCCGGTCGCCGTCACGCTCGGCAAGACGGTCACCAACGGCTGGGGCGGCTACGAATGCTGCTGGGCGCGCACGGTGCTCGCGGCGCTCGTGGGCGCGCTCGAGACGCCGGGCGGGACGCTCGGCACCACGGTGCGGCTCAACCGCCCGCTCTCCGAGCGCCACCAGAGCGTGCGCCCGGGGCCCGACGGATTCATGGCGCAGCCGCTCAATCCCACCGACCGCGAGCACTGGTCGGCGAAGCCCAACATCCGCAACGCGTACCGCACCATGGTGCCGCTCGCGGCCGACGGTCCCTGGAGCCAGGCGCTCGGACCGACGCACTTCTCGTGGATGTTCCTCGACGAGACGCCGGCTGGGCTGCCGCGCGTCACGCTGCCCGAGCTGTGGTTCCTCTACCGCACCAATCCGGCGATCTCGTTCTGGGACACCGACGCGCTCGCCGACAAGATGGCGCGCTTCCCGTTCGTCGTCGCGTTCGCCTACACGCGCGACGAGACCAACCACTTCGCCGACATCCTGCTTCCCGACGCGGTGGACCTGGAAAGCCTGCAGCTCATCCGCATCGGCGGCTCCAAGTACATCGAGCAGTTCTGGGAGCACGAGGGATTCGCGCTGCGCCAGCCGGCCGTCGAGCCCCCGGTCGACGCGAGGGATTTCACCGATATCGCCACCGACCTCGCGCGCCGCACCGGCCTCATAGAGAAGTACAACGCCGCGATCAACAAGGGCGTGGTCGGCGTCGCGTTGAAGGGCGCGGCGGACGACACGGTGTGGGACTTCTCGCTCGAGACAGGGCGCGAGCACAGCCGGGACGAGATCTGGGACGCCGTCTGCCGCGCCGCCAGTGCCGAGCTGACCGGAGGCGGCGAAGCCCACGGCCTGGAATGGTGGAAGCAGCACGGTCTGCGCACGCGGCCCTTTCCCAAGCTCGAGTGGTACCTGCAGCCAACGCTTGCCCAGCAGGGGTTGCGCTTCGAGCTTCCCTACCAGGAGCGCCTCTACCGTGTCGGCCGGGAGCTGGGCAATCGGCTGCACGAGCACGGCATGAAGTGGTGGGACACGCAGCTCGCCGAATACCAAGCGCTGCCCGCCTGGAAGGATTTCCCGGCGCTGTGGGAAGAGGAGCTGGCGCGCATGGGCGGCAAAGCGCCCGATTTTCCGTTCTGGCTCCTCACCGCCCGCAGCATGCAGTACGCCTGGGGCGGCAACGTCGGCATGCAGCTCATCAAGGAAGTCGCAGACAACGTCGCCGGCCACCAGGGCGTGATCATCAACCGTGGCGCCGCCGAGCGGCTCGACATCGCCGAGGGCGAGATGATCGAGATCGCCACGCCGCGCGCGAGCGTGAAGGCGCGCGCGGTCCTGCGCGAAGGGATCCGCCCGGATACGCTGCTGCTGCTGGGTCAGTTCTCGCACTGGGTCACGCCGTACGCGAAGGACTTCGGCATGCCGAGCATGAACAAGCTGGTGCCGATGTCGATGCCGCTCACCGACGCGACGGGGTCGAGCGCGGATCTCGTGCGGGTTTCGGTGCAGAAGGTGGCGTGAGGCTTAGGCCATGAAGCCCGTGCGCGTTTCGGGGTTCCATGGTCTCCTGAGTTTGCATGGTCGCGCTCGCGCGACCATGCAAACTCAGGAGATTGATAAAGGCGATTGCGGCGCGGTGTGTATCGCCCCAGCACGGTCGGTACCGGAGATCTCGCGATGACCCGCTGGGCGATGGCCGCCGACCTGCGGCGCTGCGTCGGCTGCCAGACCTGCACCGCGGCGTGCAAGCACGCGAACGCGACGCCGCCGGGCGTGCAGTGGCGGCGCGTGCTCGACATGGAAGTCGGCGAGTTCCCGAACGTGAAGCGCGTTTTCGTTCCCGTCGGTTGCCAGCACTGCGCCGATCCGCCGTGCATGCACGTGTGCCCCTCGACCGCGACGCGCAAGCGCGCCGACGGTATCGTCACGATCGACTACGGCCTGTGCATCGGCTGCGGCTACTGCGCGGTGGCGTGTCCCTACCAGGCGCGCTACAAGGTCGATCACGCGGACTTCGCCTACGGCGAGGAGCCGATGCCGAACGAGGCGGCGCGGCACGACCCCGGGCGGATCGGCGTCGCGACGAAGTGCACGTACTG
>JBFGLA010000145.1:0-6950 GCA_041576355.1 Burkholderiales bacterium | reverse complement strand
TCGTGGAGGCGCACGGCATCGAGCGGGCGCGCGAGATCCGGCGCGACGAGGACGACTTCGGCTTCATCCGCAACTGGCTCGACCGCGACCTCGCCGAGAAGCTCGACCTGTTCGTGTACGAGGAGAATACGAACGGCGAGACTCGCATCGCCGGGCGCGACATCGACCGCGTGCGCGAAGCGATCCTCGCGCCGAAGTTCAACTACGGCGCCCCGCGCGTCGCCGCGACGCAGATACGCGCCGACGGAAGCCTCGAGCTCGAGCACGATACCCGCGGCGACGGGCGCGGGCTCGATTTCGAGCGCTCGGTCAAGGTGCTCGACTACGTCGCCAAGGTGTGGCGCCGGCCGGTGCGCCTGCACACGGTCGACGCCCAGAAGCGGCCCTGCGTGCTGGCGCCTAAGGCCGGGGGTTGATCGCCTATTCGATCGGCCTCGGGCGGTTCACGCCGTAGCCCTGCGCGTAGTCGACGCCGAACCCCTTCACGATCTCGAGGATGGCGTCGTTTTCCACCCATTCCGCGACGATCGGAATGCGCATCACATGGCCGATCTGGGCGATCGCCTGCACCATGTTTCGATCGACGGCGTCGTGCTCGATGTTGCGCACGAAGTTCCCGTCGACCTTGAGGAAATTCACCGGCAGGTTCTTCAGATAGCCGAACGAGCTCAGGCCCGAGCCGAAATCGTCCAGCGCGAAGTGGCACCCGAACTCGCGCAGGGTGCCGATGAATTCGTTCGCCTTGGCGAAATTCTTGACTGCGGCGGTCTCCGTGATCTCGAAGCAGATCCGCGCCGCGTTGGCGCCGCATAGCCTGAGCTTTTCGGCGGCAAACGCGAGGAAGCCTTCGTCGCCCACGGACGACCCCGAGATGTTGATCGCGATCAGCCTGCCCTCTTCGAGCTTCAGCTTCCCCCGTGCGAGCAGCGTGCAGACCTCGTTCAGGACCCAGCGGTCGATCGTCGGCATCAGGCCATAGCGCTCGGCCGCGCCGATGACCGTCTGGATCGGAACCGGCTTGCCGTGCTCGTCGTTCATGCGCAGCAGCACCTCGGAGTAGCGCCGGTACGCGACATCCGGACGCAGCGATATTCCGTCCTGGATCACGAGCTCAAACCAGTCTTCCTTCAGCGCACGCGCGATGCGCGACGCCCATTCCAGCTCGGCGTGGCGTTGCCCGATCTCGCTGTCGCCCTGGGTATAGAGATGCACGCGATTGCGTCCGGCATCCTTCGCGGCGTAGCAGGCCACGTCGGCCGCGCTCATCAGCGCGGCGACGCTTCGGCTATGGCGATCGACCATCACCAGGCCGACGCTCACTCCGATCTCGTACGTGCGGCCGTCCCAGACGAAGCGGAAGTCCTGCACCGTCTGCCGCAGCCGTTCCGCGATCTCGCGCGCGCTCTCGGGCGGGCAGTGCTCGATCAGGACGCCGAACTCGTCGCCGCCGAGCCGGGCGAGGGTGTCGCTCAGGCGAATCTGGACCTTCAGCACGGCGCCGATCTGGCGCAGCAGCTCGTCTCCGACCGCGTGCCCGGAGGTGTCGTTGATGACCTTGAATTGATCGAGGTCCATGAACTGCAGGGCGTGCTCGCTGCCGTCCCCGCGCGCGCGCTGCAGCAACTTCTCCAGCAGCCACTCGAGCTCGGTCCGGTTGACCATTCCGGTCAGGGAATCGTGCCTCGCATGCCAGGCGAGTTGCCGCGCCATGCTGCGGGCGCGGGTGACGTCGGCGAACACGAAGAAGCCGATGATGAGCAGGCCCGCGACCACGACGCCGATGATGATGCCCATGGTGCGGCTCGTTTCGCCGCGCGCGAAGGTCTCGACTTTGTCGAGCGGTATGGAGACTTCGATCGCGCCCAGGAGCTGGTGCTGGCGCCACTGCTTGCCGGATGCGACGCCGCTTTGGCTGCGGCGCGCCATGATTTCGGGACGCTGCTCGTGCTGGTTGTGGCAGGACACGCACGCGGGGCCGAGCGCCGGATCGGCGCGCATATAGCGCAGCGTCCGCACCCCGTCCAGCGTCTCGATGCGCCACTGCGGTTCCCAGGCGATGGGCGCGCGCGGGTCGGGCCGGTCCTGCGCCTCGAGCGCATTCCATGCCCATGCCTGAAACGAATCGCTTATGCCCTGGTCTTGCGCCAGGTTCCACTTGCTGAGTGCCCGGTACCGGTACAGCCCGGCGCTCTCCGCGGTGGAGCTTTGCCCCAGCATCTTGAGGAACTGCGCCGGCAGCGCGACGAAACCGCGCTTGTCGGCGTAGTCCTCGTGCGCGCCGAACCCGTCGTCGCGCAGCTTCTCGACCACGTTCTGGGTATAGACGGCGCGCGCGCTGGCCGCCTGCCGGGCGACGACTTCCGCTAGATTGACCGCCTGGTACTCGATGATGCGCGCTTGCGCGTCGAACGCCACGCGCCAGGTGACGAACCCGACCAGGACGAGCAGGATCACCGAAAACAGCACCATGCGCGGCTTGAGTCCCGCGAGGAGCGACTCGGGAGACATGTCGTCGGAGGCGCGGCGACCGAACGGCGGAGCAGGCGATCTCAATCCGTCATGAGACCGGCGCGATCCGATTTCTCCAAGCGCCGGTTGTGCCTGCGCAGCCTGCTCCACCACGGTTTCCTTGTATGCGTTGTCCGGCGCCGGCGCGACGACGGCGCAGGCGCGATGCGCAGCCGCGTCCATCCAGTCCGCACGCCGGCGCATCTCACCCTTATCGGCGCTGCGCGCGCGTGCTGAATCCCGGAACCGCGGGCGCCGGCCTTTCTTGCAGATTCTTACAGTCCTCGTCGCGGGCGGGCCTAACCCCTGAATTGCAGCGGTTTGCAGCCGTTAATCGGGGAAGCGGCGGGCGCCTTTCTGGATATCTTGTTCAGCGGCCGCGCCCTGCCGGGCGCTCAAACGGGGTCGAACGTGGGAAAACCGGAAAAGATCCGCATCGGCGATCTGCTCGTGCAGCAGAAGCTGATCACTGAAGAGCAACTGCGCCATGGGCTCGAGGAGCAGCGTCGCACAGGACGCAAGCTCGGCCGGACCCTGGTGGAAAAAGGCATTGTGACCGCGGAGCAGGTCTGCGAGGCGCTCGCGCGCCAGTTCAACATTCCTTTCGTCAACCTCAAGCTGCTCAACATACCGCCGGAGGTCGCGCGCAAGCTGCCGGAGACGCAAGCGCGGCGCCACCGCGCGCTCGTGCTGGAGGAGAAGCGCGAGGGGTATCTCGTCGCGATGGCGGACCCGACCGACCTGTTCGCCTACGACGAGATCGGACGCATCCTGAAGCGCACGGTGCTGCCGGCGGTCGCCGACGAAGGCCTGGTGATGCAGACCATCGACCGCGTCTATCGCCGCACCGAGGAGATCAGCGGCATCGCGCGCGAGCTGGAGCAGGAGGTCGGCGAAGGCGTATTCGACTTCCGGGCTCTCAGCACGGGCGTATCGGTCGACGACGCGCCGGTGGTGCGCCTGCTGCAGACGCTGTTCGAGGACGCGGTGCAGGTCAACGCGTCGGACATCCACATCGAGCCCGAAGAGCGGCGAGTCCACATCCGGTTTCGCATCGACGGCCAGCTCGTGACGCAGACCGAAGCGGACGCCAAGATCGGCCCCGCCCTGGCGGTGCGCCTCAAGATCATGTCCGGCCTCGATATCTCCGAGAAGCGCCTGCCGCAGGACGGCCGCTTCAACGTGCGCGTGCGCGGCCAGCAGGTCGACGTGCGCGTCTCGACCCTTCCGGTCCACTACGGCGAGTCGGTCGTGATGCGCCTGCTCAACCAGAGCACCGGGCTGCGCGGCCTGGACCACATCGGCATGTCGTCGGACGGGCTCGCCCGGGTGCGCGCCGCGATCCATCGCACGGCGGGAATGGTGCTCGTCACCGGCCCGACCGGCAGCGGCAAGACCACCACGCTCTACGCCGCGCTCTCGGAAATCAATACCCTCAGCCGCAAGATCGTCACCGTCGAGGATCCGGTCGAATACCGGCTCGCCGGCATCAGCCAGGTGCAGGTGAGCCAGCGCATCGACCTCACCTTCGCCCGGGTGCTGCGCTCGGTGCTGCGGCACGATCCGGACGTGGTGCTGGTCGGGGAGATGCGCGACGAAGAGACGGCGCAGATCGGATTGCGCGCGGCGCTCACCGGCCACCTCGTGCTCTCGACCCTGCACACCAACGACGCGATCTCCACGCCGCTGCGGCTGCTCGACATGGGAGTGCCCCGCTACATGGCGGCGCTCTCGCTGCGGCTCGTGCTGGCGCAGCGCCTGATACGCGTCATTTGCGACAGCTGCAAGCAGCCCCACGACGCCGCGCCGCAGGAGCACCAGTGGCTGCAGACTGAAGCCGGCGCCGCACACGGCGGCTACGCCTGCTATCGCGGCATCGGCTGCACGCTGTGCAACGGCACCGGGTATCACGGCCGCACCGGCGTGTACGAAATGCTGGAAATGACCCCGGAGGTGGTCGACGCGATCAACCACGGCGACCTGCGCGAGTTCGGCGCCACGGCGCGCCGCGCGATGGGCGGCGAGACGCTGCAGCGCGACGCCGCGCGCCTCGCGCTCGAAGGCCGCACGACGGTCGAGGAAGCGATGCGCATCGCGCATCTGTAAGAGGGAACTCGGAGCCGCCCGATGCCGAACTTCGCCTACAAGGGCCGCGACGCCGCCGGTGCCGCGGTGCGCGGCGTGCTGGATGGCGCCAATCCGGGCGCGGTCGCCGACGCGCTCGTGCTGCGCGGCCTGACGCCGCTCGAGATCCGGCCGGTCGCCGCCCAGGGCGCGCGCTGGGGAATCGACTGGTCAAACTGGCGCTCGGGCGGCGTTCAGCTGGTCGAGGTCATGATGTTCAGCCGCCAGATCCACGCCCTGCTCAAGGCCGGCGTGCCGATCATGCGCGCCCTCGCCGGGCTGCAGGAATCGGCCGGCCATCCGGCGATGGCCAAGATCCTGGGCGTCGTGCGCGAAGCCCTGGACTCGGGGCGCGAGCTGTCGGCCGCATTGGCCCAATTCCCGAAAGTGTTCACGCCCTTCTATCTCGCCATGGTGAGGGTGGGAGAGCTGACCGGAACGCTGGAGGCGATCTTTCTGCGCCTGTACGCGCATCTGGAATTCGACAAGTACATGCGCGAGCAGGTGAAGTCGGCGCTGCGCTATCCGGCGTTCGTCGTCTCCGCGATGGCGATCGCGCTGGTGGTGATCAACATCTGGGTGATCCCCGCATTCGCCAAGGTATACAAGGGGTTCAACGCCGAGCTGCCGCTCATGACGCGGATCCTGATCGGCTTCTCCGACTTCATGGTGGCGTCCTGGCCCTATCTGCTCGCGGGTGTTGCGGCTGCGGTATTCGCTTTTCGCGGCTGGATCGGAACCTCGGCCGGCAAGCGGCAATGGGACCGGCTCAAGTTCCGCCTGCCGATCGCCGGCAAGATCGTGCTCAAGGCCTCGCTCGCGCGCTTCGCGCGCAGCTTCGCGCTGGCGCTGAAAAGCGGCGTTCCGGCGGTGCAGGCGATGGGAGTGGTCGCCGAGAGCGTCGACAACGATTACCTCGCCGGCAAGATCCTGAAAATGCGCGAAAGCGTGGAGCGCGGCGAGTCGGTGCTCGCGACGGCGGCCGCCGCCGGCGTCTTCACCCCGGTGGTGCTGCAGATGATCGCGGTCGGCGAGGAAACCGGAGCGCTCGACGATCTGCTCGAGGAGATCGGGCAGATGTATCAGCAGGAGGTCGAGTACGAGCTGAAGACGCTCTCGGCGCAGATCGAGCCGATCCTGATCGTCTTCCTCGGCATCGTCGTCCTCGTGCTCGCGCTGGGCATCTTCCTGCCGATCTGGGACCTCGGCCGCGTGGTCACGCGCCCGGGCGGATGATCATGCGCGCGCGCGGCTTCACGCTCATCGAGCTGGTCGTCGTGATCAGCATCATCGCCATCCTCTCGGCGGTGGCGCTGCCGCGCTACATCGAGTTGCAGCGCCACGCACGCGTCTCCAAGGCGCAGGCGATCTACGGCGCGGTGAAGACCGCCGCCACGCTCGCCAAGGCCCGCTGCGAAGTCGACCTCGCGAGCGGCAACCTCGCCGGCTGCGGCAGCACCCCGCAGGCGGTGGACATGGACGGCCTGTACGTCACGATCACCCATCGCTACCCGAGCGCCGACGCGTCCGGAATCGACGCCGCGGCGCAACTCTCCGCCCGCGAGGGACTGGTCCTCGGCGACGGCGGCGCGGCGGGAACGCTGCGCACCTACGACATCGTCGGCGGCGCGGACGGACGCTGCCGCGTGACCTATGTCGCGCCGGCTGCGCTGGGGCGCTCGCCCGCGATCGACATCGATACCGCCGGCTGCTGAACCGGCTTCCGGACGGCCGCCGCATGCCGCTGCGGCACTGACAATCGTTTGCAGAAACCCCTGCGCCGAAAGCTTAATTTGCGGGCGATTGCTGCCGTTGTTCAAGGGGGTGCCCTGAATTGGCTACGGGTATCTTGGCGTCATCGGCGAACCGCGCTGGCGCGGGTGCCGCAAGGCATCCGGGAGCGCAGGACGCGCCCGGGACGCGCTGCACCGCCGGCGAAGTTTTTGACGTTACAACTCGAGCTTGAAAGGAGCTTATCGTGCGTAGAAACACAGCAGGTTTCACCCTAGTAGAACTGGTCGTCATCATCATGATTCTGGGCATCCTGGCCGCCACCGCGCTGCCGAAATTCATCAACCTGAGCGGCGACGCCCGGTCAGCGCTGATGAAGTCGGTCGACGGCGCGATGCGCTCGGGCAACAGCATGCTGTTCGCCAAGGCAGTCACGGCGAACCAGCTCGCCGCCACCGGCTCGGTGACCGTGAATGGCGTCGCGGTTTCCACTGTTTACGGCTACGCCGCCGACACGACCGAACTCAGGAAAGTCATGGACCTGGACGCCAAGATCGTTACCGCGGCCTGCGCCCCCGACACGTGCT
>JBFGLA010000144.1:0-6999 GCA_041576355.1 Burkholderiales bacterium | reverse complement strand
GACCACAGAGTCCGCGGTGAACGACCAGCAACTTCTTCGCTACAGCCGTCACATCCTGCTTTCCGAAGTCGGCGTGGAGGGGCAAGAACGCCTGCGCGCTGCACGCGCGCTGGTCGTCGGCGCCGGCGGCTTGGGATGCCCATCCGCGCTCTACCTCGCCGCGAGCGGCGTCGGGCGGCTGACGATCGCGGACGCCGACAGCGTCGACCTCACGAACCTCCAGCGTCAGATCCTGTATCGCACCGACGCTGTCGGTGCGCGCAAGGCAGACGCCGCGCGTGATTCGCTTTCGGCGGCCAACCCCGAGGTAGAGGTCGTAGCCCTTGCGTTGCGGCTTGAAGGCGCGATGCTCGATCGCCAGGTCGCCGAGTCCGACGTCGTACTCGACTGCAGCGACAACTTCGCCACTCGCCATGCCGTCAATCGAGCCTGCGTACGGCACGCGAAGCCTTTGGTATCCGGAGCGGCCATCCGATTCGACGGGCAACTGGCGGTATTCGATCTGCGTCGCGCAGATGCACCGTGCTACGCGTGCCTGTTTCCGGAGGACGGCGACGCGGAGGAAGTGCAATGCGCGGTGATGGGTGTGTTCGCGCCGCTCACCGGTGCCATCGGCGCACTGCAGGCCGCCGAGGCGATCAAGCTCGTCACCGGGGCCGGCGAGCCGCTCGCAGCAAAGCTAATGATGCTGGACGCCGCGCGAGCGGACTTTCGCACCGTGAGAATCAAGAAGGACCCGGATTGCGCGGTATGCGCCGTAAGAAACCGCGCAGCGCGCGAACGCGCCTGAGCCCCGGCTCGCCGACAGCGATCAGAACCCCAGATACTTCCTCTGCGCGGCCAGGCTTTCCGTCGGCCGGCGTGAAAAGCCGCTCTTTGCGTACTGGTGCAGGCAACCGATCGCATAGCGAAGCAGCGTCCCCGCTCGAGCCGCCGCGCCATCCTCGGCGGCCGCGCCTTGCCCTGCAGCGAGTCGCAGCGACTGCTTGAGCGTCGAATCGAAGCGGTCGAAGAACTGGTTCATGCGCAGCTGCAGCCGCTCGTGCTCCCCGACGAGGGCCTCTCCCGTCAGCACCCGCACCATGCCCGGGTTCTTCTCGGCGAAGGTGAGCAGCATTTCGAGCAGCTTCTCGGCCTGACGTACACCGTCGGGTTCGTCCGCCGCGATGCGGTTGGCGATCGTAAAGACCGAGCTTTCGATGAATTCGATCAGGCCTTCGTACATCTGCGCTTTCGAGGCGAAGTGGCGGTAGAGCGCGGCCTCCGACACATCGAGCTTCTGCGCGAGCGCTGCGGTGGTGATGCGCTCCCACTTGGGCGCCTCGAGCATCTGCGCGAGGGCCTTCAGAATCTCGATCCGGCGTTCGCCTTTGGCGCGTGGCATGAGGGAGGATGCGGCGAGGCAGCGGGATTCTAGCGCATGGCCTGGTGCCCCCGCGCCCATCGCCGCCCCGCACCTCCTATCCGTGCCGAAACACGAGGCGAGGCAAATCGATCACCGAGGCGACCCGGGCATCGACGAATGGCGCTCGACGGCTGACGGGACTGACCCATACCGTGGACATCCCCAGGCGTTTCGCGGCCCTCAGATTATCGAGAGAATCGTCGACAAAAGCGCAGCGATGCGGATCGAGGTCGTGGTTGCGCAGCAGCCGGTGAAAGCCGTGCGGCTGCGGCTTGCCGCGATAGCGCGCGTCCTCGATCGTATACACGGCCTCGAACCACCGCCGCACCCCGATCACCCGCAGCACTTCCTCGACGTAGTGGCGCGGCGCGTTGGAAAAAACGAGCTTGCGACCCGCCAGGCGCGACAGCGCGTGCTTGAGCGCGTTCTCGCGCACCACCATGTCGGCGAGCTCGGGAAAATAATGAGTCTCGCGCAGGAAATCCCCCGGATCCGCGCCATAGTGCCGCATGAGTCCGCGCAGCGTCGTCCCGTAGCGCTGCCAGAAGGTCCGCCGCATCTCGTTCGCGCCCGCGTCGTCCAGACCGAAGCGGCGGCGCAGATAGTCGTTGATCTGCGCGTGCATCGACGGAAAGATGCGGGCGCGAGCGTCGTGCAGCGTGTTGTCGAGGTCGAAGATCCAGACCCGCCGCGAGGGCGGCAGGCGCGCGATCCGCATTACGCGGACCGGATGAGCGTCCCGACTCCCCGGTCGGTAAGAATCTCGAGCAGCAGCGCGTGCGGCACGCGGCCGTCGATGATGTGCACGCTCTTTACGCCGCCACGGGCCGCATCCAGCGCCGAGGAGATCTTCGGCAGCATGCCGCCCGACAGCGTGCCGTTTGCCAGCATCTCGTCGATCTGGCGCGGCGTGATGCCGGTAAGCAGCGTGCCGTCCTCCTGGAGCACGCCGGGCGTATTCGTGAGGAGTACCAGCTTCTCCGCCTTGAGCACCTCGGCCAGCTTCCCCGCGACCAGATCGGCGTTGATGTTGTACGTGGCGCCGTCCGCGCCGGTACCGATCGGCGCGACGATCGGAATGAAGCCGCCTTCTTCCAACGTGTTGATGACTTTCGGATCGATCGACTCGATCTCGCCCACGTGGCCGATGTCGATAAACTCGTTCGGCTTGCCTTTCGAGGGCATGAGCATCTTGCGCGCGCGGATGAACGCCCCGTCCTGGCCGGTCAGGCCGACCGCCTTGCCGCCGGCCTGGTTGACGAGCGTCACGATGTCCTTGTTCACCGCGCCGCCGAGCACCATCTCGACCACGTCCATCGTCGCCGAGTCCGTGACTCGCATGCCCTGAACGAACTCGCTCTTGATGCCGAGCTGCTTGAGCAGGTTCTCGATCTGGGGCCCGCCGCCGTGCACGACGACGGGATTCATGCCGACGAGCTTGAGCAGGACCACGTCGCGCGCGAAGCTCGCCTGCAGCTCGGGGTCGACCATGGCGTTGCCGCCGAACTTGACCACGATCGTCTTGCCGTGAAAGCGCCGTATGTAAGGCAGCGCCTCGGCGAGGATGCGCGCCTTCTCCGCGGCGGGAATAGCGTTCGACATGACGGAGGCGATTGTACCCAAGGAACCGCCGCCGCAAGGAACGGCCAGCCCGGGCCGCGGCACCCGATCTCGGCCGCAGCAAAAAAGAGAGGGCCGGGATATCCGGCCCTCTCGGATCTATTACTGCTGCGACGCTCGCCTACTGCACGGAAATCGTCTTGCGCGCAGTCACCGCCTTCTTCGGCAGCGTCAGCTCGAGCACTCCGTCGCGGAACTTCGCTTCCGCGCTCGCCTCGTCGATCTCCTGCGGCAGCGTAATGCTGCGGGTGACCTTGCCGAAGACGCGCTCGGCGTGCAGCACGCGCTCGTTCGCGCTCACCTCGCGCTCGCGCTTGACTTCCGCGGCGAGCGTCAACTGTGCACCGTCTATCGTCACCTGGATGTCTTCCTTCTTGACTCCCGCCAGCTCGGCCGTCACCTTGTACGCGCCGTCGGTCTCGCCGATGTCGACCTTCAGGCGCAGGCCGGCCCCGCGGGGTTCGCCTTCATAGGCCATCGGGCGCACGAAAAAGCCCTTGAACATGTCGTCGACCAGTTCGCCCAGCGGGTCAAAACGAGTGATGTTGCTCATACGCTTCTCCTTTCCTTGTCATGTCTGGACCGTTCCCTCTTCACGGACCGTCGCGGCGCGGCGGCGAGCCTTGACCCGCTGCCGAGCCGCTATGGGGATGTAAATGGGGCGGGCCGAAACCGTTTCAAGACCCCGTCCGATTGGCGCAAACGGCCGACGCCGGGTAAAGTCCACCCGAAAGTCGGTAAGGAAATGTCAGAGTCGAACGATTTCCGCTCCCTGATCGAGAGCGAGCGCCCCTACCTGCTGCGCTACGCGACGCTGCACCTGCGCGACTCGGGTGCCGCCGAGGACGCGGTGCAGGACACGCTGCTCGCCGCCCTCGGCGCCGAGGCGCGATTCGCCGGGCGCTCGACGCTGCGCACCTGGCTGACCGGCATCCTCAAGCACAAGATCGTGGACGCCATCCGCCGTGCCAGCCGGGAGGCGCCGGTCGCCGCGGATCCCGATGACGACTCCGAGTTCGATGCCCTGTTCGAAGACAAGGGGCACTGGCGCGAGCGGCCGACGCCCTGGGACGACCCCGACTCGGCGCTCGAGCAGAA
Organism: Burkholderiales bacterium; assembly: GCA_041576355.1. Lineage (GTDB taxonomy): Bacteria > Pseudomonadota > Gammaproteobacteria > Burkholderiales > SG8-39 > JAOUFA01. The sequence continues at coordinate 2,876 of JBFGLA010000144.1, read as the reverse complement.
GCGGTTCTTCGCCGTTCTCGAAACCTGCCTCGCACGGCTGCCGGCAAAGACCGCGCAGGTCTTCCTGCTTCGCGAGCACATGGGACTGGAGACAGCCGAGATCTGTAAGGAACTTGGCGTGACGCCGACCCATTGCTGGGTTTTGTTATATCGTGCGCGGATGGCGCTGCGCCTGTGCCTGAATGAGAATTGGTTCGGGACCCAGGAGCGGCCGAAACGATGATGCTGACTTGCAAGGAAGTAAGCCGCCTCGTGTCGCAGGGGCTCGATCGCAGATTGAGCCTGCGCGAGCGCATTGGGCTGCGCATTCACCTCGCGATGTGCCACGGCTGCGAGAGCTTCGCCCGGCAGATGCAGTTCCTGCGCCGCGCGGCGCAGGGCCTTACGCCCACGAACGACGGCGACAAGCGCTGAGCGCGCGGCCGCGGGCCCTAACAAAACGAGGGGATACTCCCCTCGTGCTCCCCTACCTCAGGGCCTCTCACGATCTCTAAAGGATGTAGCGCGCCAAGTCCTCGTTTCGCGCCAGATCGGCGAGCCGCGCGTTCACGTACGCGGCGTCGATCGTCACCGCAGCGGGTCCGCGCCGCCCGGCTTCGAACGATATTTCCTCGAGCAGCTTCTCGAGCACGGTGTACAGCCGGCGCGCGCCGATGTTCTCGGTCTTCTCGTTCACACCGAAGGCGATCTCGGCGATGCGCCGGACCGCCTCCGATCGCACCTCGAGCGTGACGCCTTCGGTCGCGAGAAGCGCCTCGTATTGCTTGATCAGGCACGCATCGGTCGCGGTGAGGATGCGCTCGAAGTCCTCGACCGAAAGCGAGCCGAGCTCGACGCGAATCGGAAAGCGTCCCTGCAGCTCGGGAATCAGGTCCGAGGGTTTGGCGAGGTGGAACGCGCCCGAGGCGATGAAGAGAATGTGGTCGGTCTTCACCATCCCGTAACGGGTCGTCACCGTCGTCCCTTCGACCAGCGGCAGCAGGTCTCTCTGCACGCCCTGGCGCGAGACATCCGCGCCGGCGACTTCGCTGCGCGCGGCGATCTTGTCGATCTCGTCTAGAAATACGATCCCGTTCTGCTCGACGTTCGCGAGCGCGAGACCCTTGAGATCGTCGTCGTTGACGAGCTTTCCGGCCTCCTCGTCGGTGATTAGGCGCATCGCCTCGCGTATCTTCATTTTGCGCGTCCGCCGCCGGCCGCCCGCCAGGTTCTGGAACATTCCCTGGATCTGCGAGGTCAGCTCCTCCATTCCGGGCGGAGCGAGGATCTCCATCTGCGCCTGGGCAGCCGCCACCTCGATCTCGATCTCCTTGTCGTCGAGCTCGCCCTCGCGCAGCTTCTTGCGGAATTTCTGCCGCGTCGCAGTCTCCTCGCCGGCAGGCTCGGCGCTCCCGAACCCGGCGCTGCGGGCGGGAGGCAGCAGCGCATCCAGAATGCGCTCCTCGGCGGCGTCCTGGGCGCGCGTGCGAACGCGCCGCAACGCCTGCTCACGTGACTGCTTGACCGCGATTTCGACCAGGTCGCGAACGATCGAGTCCACGTCGCGGCCGACGTAGCCGACCTCGGTGAATTTGGTCGCCTCCACTTTCAGGAACGGGGCGTCCGCGATACGCGCCAGGCGCCGCGCGATTTCGGTCTTGCCCACGCCAGTCGGCCCGATCATCAGGATGTTCTTCGGCGTGATTTCCTGGCGCAGCGGATCGGCCACTTGCTGGCGCCGCCAGCGGTTCCGGAGCGCGATCGCGACCGCGCGCTTGGCGGCGTCCTGGCCGACGATGTGCTTGTCGAGCTCGTGAACGATTTCCTGCGGCGTCATGCCGCTCATTCCAGCACCTCGATCGAGCGCTGGTGATTGGTGTAGATGCAGACGTCCGCGGCGATGGCGAGCGCACGCTCGACGATGTCGCGCGCCGAAAGCGAACTGTTCTCGAGCAGCGCGCGCGCCGCGCTCTGCGCGTAGGGACCGCCCGATCCGATCGCGACGATGCCGTGCTCGGGCTCGAGCACGTCGCCCATGCCCGTGATGACGAGCGAATGCTCGCGATCGGCCACCGCCAGCATCGCCTCGAGGCGCCGCAGCACGCGGTCAGTGCGCCAGTCCTTCGCCAGCTCGACCGCGGAGCGCATCAGGTTACCCTGGTGCTTATCCAGCTTCGCCTCGAAGCGCTCGAAGAGCGTGAACGCGTCCGCCGTGCCGCCGGCGAATCCGGCGAGTATGCGGTCCTGGTACAGGCGCCGGATCTTGCGCGCCCCGCCCTTCAATACGACTTGTCCGAGCGTAACCTGGCCGTCGCCGCCCAGCGCGACGCTCGCGCCGCGGCGAACTGAAAGGATGGTGGTACCGTGCAGCGGTTCCATTACGACCGACCTAGGGGATGAAAAAAGCCAAGTGGGCCGCCTGCCGGGTTCGCAAGCCCCTGGCGGTTTCGGGGCAGCGCGTCAGTGGGTCTGCGCCGCGTCGCTGATGCGGTAGAACACCCCGGTCGGATCGTCGCTCAGGACTTCGAGACGGCCGGAGACGACAACCGGCTCGAAGCCGTACTTGACGGGTTTCTTCGTTTTGACCTCGACAAAGCTTTCCGGCCCGCCCGGCATGCAGAACGCGCAGGTCTGCGGCATCGCTGCGAGGACGAAATGGGTCTGCTTCTCGCCGACCTGCAAGGGCATCATGTAGCCCTGCACCTTGACCTCGCGCTTGTCGAGCGCCCGCACTTCGGGGGCGAACTTCGGCACGTAGCGATCCTTCATCCTCACGAGCTCGACCTGCGCCTGCAGGCGACGAAGTCGCTGGCCGACCAGTCGCTCACCACCGAGCTCCAGCACTTCTCCGGCTACTCCGTCGCCTGGTAGAACGGCCATGCGAGCTCGCAGCCGCG
>JBFGLA010000143.1:0-7065 GCA_041576355.1 Burkholderiales bacterium | reverse complement strand
TCCATCTGCGACTTGTTCGGCAGTTGCCGCAGGAGCGCGCCGAACTGAGTGTCGATTTCGCGCAACTGTTGCTTGTGCAGGTCAAGGTTGATCGCCTGCTTCTTCTTGCCGAGATACTCCTGTTTGAGCTTGGCTTCTTGCTGGCGACCCTGCTCGAGCTCCTCGATCTGCGCTTGCGTATCGACAAAGTACCCAGCGACCGGAATCGCGACCAGGATGGCAAGCAACACAACCAGCTTGGGCGCGGCTCCCCAGGTTCCCGGGTCCCGCCAATTGGTGCGTTTGAAATCCTCTAAATACTTGTTGAAGTCAAGTTTCAGATTTACCGCCACAGCTTACCTCTTGCTAGCCGATCCGGCTCCCGCAGGCGCCTTACCGCTCCTGGTTTCATCGCCTGCGACAACGTTCCTAAGTGACATATTCAGATTGAACTCGGAAACACGTTTCTTGGCGACAGTCGTGGCTTTGATTTCCACCAAGACCGGGTTCTCCAGCCATGGCGACGCCTCGATATTTCGCATCAAATTGGACACACGCGCGTTCGACTGCGCGTAGCCCACCATGCTCACTCCCAGACCCTTCTGTTTGACCGACTTCAGGTACACGCCCTCGGGCATCTGGCGCACAAGTTGGTCGAGCAGATGAACCGTCTGCGCGCGCCCCGCTTGCAGCGTCTCGATCACCTGCTTACGCGCGAGCAGCGCCTGGATCTCGTCCTTGAGCGCCTTGATCTCGGCAATTTCCTTGTCAAGCTTCACGATTTCTCGCTTCAGAAATTCGTTGCGATCGCTTTGCACCTCGATTTGCCGCGCGTAAAAACCGTGCACCATGCCCACGACCAGGAACCCGAGCACGGCAGTGAGGCCGCTCACCGTTGCAAAATGCTGGCGCGCGCGCTTGCGCCGCTCCAGGCGGTGCGGCAGCAGGTTGATGTAGGTCGTCATGCGGGATCGAACCTTCTCATGGCAAGACCGCAAGCCACGATGAGAGAAGGCGCATCGAGCATCAACCGCTTGAGCTGAATTCGCGGTGACGTCTGCATGGCGGCGAATGGGTTGGCGACCGTCGTCTGCACCTGGGTCCGTCCGTTCACGACCTCATCCAGCCCAGGGATGACAGCGGAGCCGCCCGCGAGCAATATGTTATCGACCGAGCTGTACTGAGTGGAAGTGAAGAAGAACTGCAGCGCGCGCTGCACCTCAACTGCCAAGTTCTCCATGAAGGGACGAAGCACCTCGGCCTCGAAGTCATCCGGCAGGCTGCCCGCGCGCTTGGCGTTTTCCGCCTCTTCGGGGCTCATCCCATACCGGCTGACGATATCCTGCGTCAGTTGGCTGCCGCCGAAGGCCTGCTCGCGCGTGTAGACGGACTGATCGTTGCGTAGAACACTCACGTTCATCACGCTGGCGCCGACATCCACCACCGCAACGTTGCGGTCCTTTCCTTCCTTGGGCAGCTGCTTCACCACCATTGCGAGAGCGCTTTGCTGCGCATAGGACTCGACGTCCATTACCAACGGCTTGAGGCCGGCGGACTCCGCCACCGCAACCCGGTCCTCGACCTTCTCTTTGCGGGTTGCAGCGATCAGGACCTCCTGTTCCTCGGGGCTCGCCGGAGCCGGGCCGACCACCTGAAAATCGAGGTTGACTTCCTCGAGCGCGAAAGGAATGTACTGGTTCGCCTCGGACTCCACTTGCACCTCGAGCTCGTCTTCGCGCATTCCAGCGGGTACGATGATTTTCTTGGTGATAACCGCGCCAGAGGGCACTGCCATCGCAACATGCTTGGTGCGCGTCCCCAGACGCTTGTGCGCTCGCCGCACGGAGTCGGTAACCGCCTCGAGGTTGTTGATGTTTCCGTCAACGACCGAGTCGCGCCCGAGCGGCTCGATCGCATAGCGCTCGACGCGGTAGATGCCCTTGCCAGCATCCACGATCTCGACCATCTTCACCGACGACGAACTGATGTCGAGCCCGAAGAGCGGCGGCGCTTTGGGAGTAAACAGATCCAGCTTCACCGCAATTTTCCTTTGTGCATCGGACGGTTAGGCGAGATACGTAGAAACGGCCTGAAATGCTAGCAACAACTCCATTCAGTGTCTAGTGAATCTTCCACAGCGGGCGCGGTCTATAATTCCGCCGGCCCCTTCCGGCGCCCCTTCGCCCACTCCAGCACGTAACTGCCTTGATGTGGCTTCGTTTTTTAGCTTTTCCGCTCGCCTTGCTGGCCGGCATGGCCGCCATCGGCGTGCTCGGGATCGGCCTCGTCGCCGCGCTCGCCTACCCTAACCTGCCCTCGCTCGAGGCGCTGACCGAATACCAGCCCAAGATCCCGCTACGGATCTACACCGCCGAGGGAGTCATGATCGGCGAGTTTGGCGAGGAACGAAGATCGCTGGTATCGATCGACGAAGTGCCCCAACAGCTGAAAAACGCGATCATCGCCGCGGAGGACGAGCGCTTCTACCAGCATACCGGCATCGACTACCTGGGCGTGCTGCGAGCCACCTACGCCAACCTTGCCGCGAGGGGGCGACGCCAAGGCGCCAGCACGATCACCATGCAGGTTGCGCGCAATTTCTTCCTTTCCTCCGAGAAGACCTTGACGCGCAAGCTCTACGAAGCGCTCCTGTCGTTCAAGATCGAGCATAACTTGTCGAAGGATCAGATACTCGAGCTGTACGTCAATCAAATCTACCTGGGGCAACGAGCGTACGGCTTCGGCGCGGCGGCCCAGACCTACTTCGGCAAGCCTCTCGCCCAATTGACTCTTGCCGAGTCAGCGATACTCGCCGGGTTGCCGAAGGCACCTTCAACTTACAACCCGACGGCCAATCCAAAGCGCGCCAAGCAACGGCAACAGTACGTTCTGCGCCGGATGCGGGAACTCGGGGCCATCACCCCGGAACAGTACGAGGAGGCCGTTAAGGCGCGCATCGAAACACGGCGCGAGGCGCAGGAGCACCAGTTCCAGGTTCACGCCGAGTATGTCGCGGAGATGGTGCGTCAGGCGATATTCGAGCAATACCCGGAGGACGTCTATACGCGCGGGTTTCGCGTCTATACGACCATTCATAAAGCGGACCAAGAAGCCGCCTACGCCGCGGTTCGCAAGGGGCTCATGGAATACGACCGGCGCAACGGCTACCGCGGCCCCGAGGGATTCATCGAGCTCCCCGCTTCAGTGGAGGAAGAGGACTTCGACGACTTGCTCGCCGAGCACACGGACAGTGACGACCTGCTTGCCGCGGTGGTGCTCGAGGCGAGTACGAAACAGGTCACCGCCGCGCTGAAAAGCGGACAGTCCATAGCCATCACCGGAGAGGGCCTGAAGTTCGCCGCACGCTCGCTCGACGCCAGGACCGCGCCCAAGATGCGCATCCGCCGAGGTGCGATCGTTCGCGTGCAACGCGACGACAAGAAACGCTGGCACATCGCCCAGCTGCCCGAGGTCGAGGCCGGGTTCGTGGCAATCGACTCCCAGGACGGTGCGGTTCGCGCCCTGGTCGGCGGCTTCGACTTCGGGCGCAATCGGTTCAATCACGTTACGCAGGCCTGGCGCCAGCCCGGATCCTCCTTCAAGCCCTTCATCTACTCGGCGTCTCTCGAAAAAGGTTATACCCCGGCAACAATCATTCCGGATGAGCCGATCGTTGTCGACGAGGAGATCACCGGCAGCCAGCGCTGGGAACCGAAGAACTACGACGGAAAATTCGAGGGACCGATGCGCATGCGCACTGCGCTGACGAAATCGAAGAACATGGTCTCGATCCGAATTCTCGAGTCCATCGGTCCGAGGTATGCGCGCGACTACGTCACGCGTTTCGGTTTCGAGCCGGAGAAGCACCCGCCGTACTTGACGATGGCGCTCGGGGCGGGATCGACAACGCCGTGGCATATGGCGCGGGGATTCGCGGTATTCGCGAACGGCGGGTATCTCATCGAGCCCTACTTCATCCAGAAGATCGTCGACGACCGCGGCAATCCGCTCGGTCTCGCATACCCGCAGCGCGCTGGCGACGACAGCCTGCGCACGATCGACTCGCGTAACGCATTCATCATGGACAGCATGATGCGCGACGTCACCCGCTATGGAACGGCCGCGCAGGCGGGCAGGCTGGGACGCCACGACCTCGCCGGCAAGACCGGAACGACGAATGAGTTCGTCGACGCGTGGTTCTGCGGATACGTGACCTCCTTGGTCGGCGTGGCTTGGGTCGGCTACGACCAGCCCAAGACCCTGGGCCGTAATCAGACTGGAAGCGTGGTCGCGCTGCCGCTGTGGATCGGCTATATGGAAAGGGTCCTCAAGGGCGTACCGGAAATGCCGCGCGCGATGCCCGACGGCGTGGTTTCGGTGCCCATATCGATCCGGGGCCAGGCCGATTTCGATCCAGTCGTTCCAGGTGACCTGAAGACCGTGCCGGAGTTTTTCTATCGCGAGAACGTGCCGGTGCAGGAGCCCTCGCCTTCGGGTCTATCCCCGCTCGATCAGCTGCTCCTTCCCCCAGGTTAGCCGCCCGCTCAGCCCCTGAGCACCACCGCCTGGCCGCTTTGCGCGGAGACGAGTCTCGAGAGCGCGGCAAAGAGTTCGGCGCCGTCGCGCGCATCACGCCAAGCCGACCCATCCCATCGGAAATGGTAGCCGCCCGATTTTGCGGCGACCCAGATCTCGCGCGCGGCGCCGTGGCGGTTGACGATCATCCGGGTTCCGTTGTCGAACTCGATCTCAAGCACCCCGGAACCCTTGGTCTCGATATCTGCGTCTACGCCGCTCGCTTCGAGCGCCCGCTCGATACGCGCCAGGGTTTCGTCCGCCAATGACTCGAACTCCGACTCGTTCATAGAGAACCGTTACCCCATGCTAGCATGACAATTTTAGCCACCGCGACCCGTGCGTATCTCACCCTTGCTTATCGCGCTAGCGATGCTCGCGGCCGGCTGCGGGCAAAGAGGCCCCCTGTACCTGCGCGACAGCCCGCCCCCGGGCGTGAAACCTCCCAAGACAGAGTCGTACCAGCCGGTTCCTTATCCGACGGACGCGGAGCGGGAAAAGGGCGCGGCCGGATCCTCCTCCAATTGAGCGAAGGCCCATGGCGATTGCGTATCGCGACGGTGTGCTCTGCGTCGAGCGCGTTCGACTCGACGACATCGCGCGTCGATTCGGCACTCCCTGCTACGTCTACTCCCGGGATGCGATCGAACGCGCTTACGGCCAATACACGGACGCGCTGCACGCATCGCCTGCGCGCCGCCCTGCGCTCGTTTGCTACTCGGTAAAGGCGAACTCGAACCTCGCGGTGCTTTCGCTGATGGCCCGGCTCGGGGCCGGATTCGACATCGTCTCGGGCGGCGAGCTGGCACGCGTCCTCGCAGCGGGCGGAGACCCAGGCAAGATCCTCTTCTCCGGCGTGGGCAAGACCGAGCAGGAGATCTCACATGCGATCGAAGCGGGAATTCTCTGCCTCAACCTCGAATCGCGGGACGAACTCGAACGCGTCGCAGCGCTCGCGAGCCGGCTGGGCAAGCGCGCGCCGGTCGCGTTTCGCGTCAATCCAGACGTCGACGCCAGGACGCATCCCTACATTTCTACCGGGCTGAAGCAAAGCAAGTTTGGCATCCCATACGGAGAAGCCGAGACCCTGTATCGCGCAGCGGCAGCAGTTCCAAGCGTGCGGATCGTGGGTATCGGCTGCCACATCGGCTCTCAGCTCGTGGACCCTGCGCCCTACGTCGAAGCCGTGCGGCGGCTCGTGGCGCTCGCCGACCGGATTGAGAGCGCCGGCATCCCGCTCTCGCATATCGATATCGGCGGCGGAATCGGAATCCGCTACAAGGACGAGGAGCCCCCGGCGATAGAGCGGTTCATCTCCGGCGCGCTGGATGCGCTGGGCGAGCGCGACAAGACCCTGGTCGTCGATCCCGGAAGATCGATCGTCGGCAACGCGGGGGTGTTGCTCACGCGCATCGAATACGCGAAGTACGGCGAATCAAAGAACTTCCTCGTCGTCGACGCAGCGATGAATGACCTGATCCGGCCGGCGCTCTATGGTGCGTGGCACGAAGTCTGCCCGGTGCGCGAACCCCTAGGCGACAACGAGGCGCAGGTGTACGACGTCGTCGGGCCGGTGTGCGAGAGCGGAGATTTTCTGGCCCGGGACCGCACGCTGTCCGCTCGACCCGGCGATTTGCTTGCCGTCCTTTCGGCCGGAGCTTACGGCATGTCCCTAAGCTCCAACTACAACACCCGCCCGCGCGCGGCCGAAGTCATGGTGAGCGGCGGCGAGGCAAACCTCGTGCGCCGGCGCGAGCGAATCGAGGAACTGTACGCGGCGGAGACCGTTCCGGCGTGGTAAAGGCCGGCTTACGCTAGTGACGGGTGTCGTCGTGCCGGTGGCCCATTCGCTGGTCGAGAGCTGGCGCGAGGATTGGCGCGCGGTGAGGATCGGCGCGCGAGCCGGCGGCGCCGCATTGCCTGCGGGACCGAACGCGCAAAGACGCGGCGACTGAGCGCCCCGCTCGGTCAGATCAGAAATTCTATCAGGAACGGGCCGCGCCGCGCGAGCGCGCTGCGAAACGCGTCGGCAAATCCCTCCAGCGCCGCGACTCGGACCGCCTCGACACCCATGCCGTTCGCAAGCTTCACCCAGTCGAGCTCGGGCCGGCCCAGGTCGAAAAGTTCCCTCGACGCGCGCCCCGCTCGAGCACCCACCGCGGCAAGCTCGCCCTGGAGGATCGCGTAGCGCCGATTGGCGAAAATTACGTTGATCACATCGAGCCGCTCGCGCGCCTGCGTCCAGAGCGACTGCAGCGAGTACATGCCACCGCCGTCCGCCTGGAGGCAGATGACCTTTCGCTCCGCGCAGGCGACCGCCGCCCCCGTCGCCGCCGGCAGCGCATGACCGATCGCGCCCCCCGTAATCTGGATCCAATCGTGCGGAGGCGCCGCGAAAGTCGGCGGAAAGAGGGCCCGGCCGGAAGTAACCGCGTCCTCGGCGACGATCGCATGCTCCGGCATGAGCGCGGCGAGAGTCGAGCCGAACGCCTCGGTCGTGAAGCCACCGCT
>JBFGLA010000142.1:0-7107 GCA_041576355.1 Burkholderiales bacterium | reverse complement strand
CGCCCCCGGCGCAGCAGCCTGCGCCGCGGGCGCCGGGATGTTCGCCGCGACCGGCGCCGGCTGCGCCACGATCACCGGTGCGGTCGGCGCGGCGGCGACCGCTCCGCCCGCGGGCTCGATGCGGATTTGCGCGCCTGCGCCGGTCTCCAGGCCTGCGAACAAGGGCTTGTCGCTGTACACGGTTTCGGTGCCGGAATAGAACTCGCGCGCCGCGCGCGTCGGCACGTCCCAGCCGCGCACCACGCGCGGCGTGATCGTCAGCAGCACGTCGGTACGGCTGACCGAATCGTCGTACGAAGTGAACAATGAACCGATGACGGGGATGTCGCCGAACCCGGGAATCTTGACGCGCGTATTGCGCTCGGCGTCCTGGATCAGCCCGCCGAGAATCGCGGTCTCGCCGTCGCGCAGCAGCATGAAGGTCTCCGCATTTCGCGTGCCGATGCGGAACGCCTGCTCGGTGGCGGTGCCGAGATTCTCTCCGAGCGAGCTGACTTCGAGGGCGAGCTTCACCATCGCCGAGTTGTCCAGGTAGATCGTCGGCTCCACCGTCATGCGGATGCCGATGTCCTTGTAGTCGAAGGTCGTGCGCGTCTGCCCGGTCGCATCGACGATGGTCGCCGCGCGCAGCGGCACCCGGTCGCCGATGTGGATCTTGGCCGAGCGGCCGTTGAGAACCCGAATCTTGGGGTTGGCGAGCGTCTTCGCGTCGACGTCCTGCTTGAAAAAACGGAACGTCACCGACGGCACGGCAAGTGTCGCTGTGGACGCGAGCGAATCGCGGATCGAGCCGGCGAGCGGCACGGTGCCCCCGGGTGCGGCAGTGAAGGCATAGGTACCGAAGTCGAGTCCCAGCCTTTCGCTCTTGGTGCGGTTCACTTCCAAGATCTCGACGTCGAGGATCATCTCGGCCGGCTTGCGGTCGTTATTCTCGATGATGCGCTCGGAGAGCTTGATGACGTCTTCCGTGTCCCGGATCACGATCGTGTTGAGGTGCTCGTTGACGATGATCTTCTTGATCGCGACCAGCCCCTTGAGGATATCGGCCATCTCCTTGGCGCGCACCGTGTTCATGTGAAAGGTGCGCACGAGGTGGTCCTCGTACTGGCCGCGCTTCTCCTTCGAGTCCGGCGCGACCAGGATCGTGTTGGCGCCGATCTTCTTGAAGAAGGTCTTCGAAGTGGTGAGCAGCAGATTCAGCCCCTGCTCGAAGGTCACGTCCTTGGCGAACAGGGTCAGCGGCACGCTGCGCACGCCCTCGTCGAAGATCACGTTGACGCCGAACGACTTCGCGAGGAACTCGAACGCCTGCCTGAGATCGGTCTGGCGGAAGTTGAGCGTGATCGGCGCCTTCGAGGCGAGCGCGAGGCCCTCCGAGAGCTTCTCTTGGTCCTCCTTCTTGAATTCGGCGAGCGCCGCGGCGGCTTCCTTGTGCTCCGGGTAGGCCTGCACCGCCCGCTCGAACTGGCGCCGGGCATCGTCCAGCCGGCCCGCGTCGCGCAGCGTCACGCCTTCCTGATAAAGGCTCGCCGCCTCCTTGCGCGCGATCGCCTCGTTCATGGCCTGCTGCAGCTTGCTGTGCTCCGGCATCGCGGCGAGTCCCTGCTGGTACTGCACGATCGCCGCATCGACGTTGCCCTGATCGAGGAGCAGCCGCTGCCCGCGCTGGTAATAGAAATCGGCCGCCTTCAGCTCGGTCTGCCGCAGCCGCGAGCGGTATTCGACGTCGTTCGGCTTTTCCGCCAGCGCCTTGCGGTATTCGACCACCGCCTTCATCCACTCGTCCTGCGCCGCATAGTCCTCGGCGCGCTTCACAGGCGAAGGGGCACAGGCGACGAGCAGCGTCAGCAAGGTCAGCAGGGTCAGGCGACGCGCAATGCTGCGAGACGCTGGCGCGGAGAACATCGTTGTGTCGGTAGCCGCAGTCAAGGTTTTCTCGCGTCGCCGCCTATTTTCCCGAGACGGGAATCTGCCCGCTGACTCGGGTCGCAGGGTCTCTCAATTGTATGCTGTCCGGGCGTATCGCCTCGACCAGGAAGCGCTCGCCCACCCGGCTCCCCGTACCGACCATGTACAGCTGCTCGCCCTTGACGAGGAACGCCTGCCCCTTGTCGCCGCGAAAGACGACGCCGACCAGCTTGATCTGGCCCAGCTCCGCCCGAGCGGCTTCTTCGGCGAGCTGCTCCGGAGTCTTGGCGGGCGGTGCCGGAGGCGGCGGCTCGGCGACTTTCACCTCCGGCGGCTTGATCGGCGGCGGGGGAGGCGGTAGCCGCAATTGAAACAAGTTGCGGCTCGACCTGCCCGCGTCCGCGCTCGCAAATCCCACCCGCAGTCGAAAATCGTCCGGGCGAAAACCGCCGGCAGCAGCCGCCGACGATCGCCCATCCTTCTGCCCGTCCGGCGCACTCCATTGCCACAGATTCAGGACGCCGAGCAGAAGCACCCCCGCGCCGAGCAGCAAGTAACGGACCCTCATGAGGGTTTGCCCGACGCGGAAGGCGCCTGGCGGAAAGTCACGATACGGATCCGTCCTTTTTGTGTCGGCGCGCCGGGCGCGCTCTCGAGCCGCACCTCCTGCACCTCGCTCCAGGTCGGCAAGCCGGAAAGATCGCGCAGAAAATCGCGCAGGGCAGGATAGCTGCCCTGGACCGCAAGCTCCGCGTTGAGCGCCGGCTGGGCGCCCGAGCCGCGGCCCTCATCGTAGGTTTCGCTCACGATCTTGACCCCGTGCCGGCGCGCGAGGCGCGCAAAATTTTCGACCAGCTGCGCCTGGGTCGCCGCGTGTTGGAGTTTCTTTTCCAGCAGCGCAACATCCTTGCTGGCCTTGGCGTAAGCCGCGAGCAACTCGTGCGCCTGCTGGGATTGCACGAGGCCACGGCGCTTGCTCGCGATCGTTTGCTCCAGCGCGGCCTGCTCGCGATGCGCCGGCCACCAGGCGGCCAGCACGGCGAGCATCAGTCCGGCGCTGACGACGCCAGCCCACGCGCCGGCGCGGGCCCACGGATGGCGCGCGCTGTAGCGAAGATCGGACCCCCAGCGCGCGAAACTCAAGACTCCCACCTCACGCGAATCTCGAACTGCACGGTGCCCGCGCCCGCTGCGCCGCGTACCCCCTGCTTGCTGAGGAGCACCTCGGCGAAGCGGGGTTCTTTCTCCAGCCGCAGCAGAAAACCGGTCAGCGATTCCGCGCTCTTCGACTCCGCGACGAGCAGCGCCTCGCCCTCGCGCGGCTTGTGATAAAGGCTCACCAGGTAGACGTTGTCGGGCAGCTGTGCACCCAGCCAGCCGAGCAGCTGCGGCGTGCTCCAGCCTCGTATTCCCGAGAGCTTGTTGAGCGCTTGCACGCGACTGCGCAACGAATCGAGCTCGGTGGGCGGCGGCAGCGCTTCGCTGGGAGCGGCGAGCGCGAGCTGTTCCGCGATACGCGCGAGGCGCGCCTCCAGGCGCGGCCGCTCGTCGCGCAGCTCGGTCAGATCAGCCGCGAGCCAGGCCGACGCACCCGCACACGCGAGGGCGAAAGTCCACAGCAACGCCGCCAGCGGCAGCGCCAGGCGCGGCCGTGCCGCGCTGAAATTCGCGCTGATTCTCATCGCTCGAGCGCCGCCGCCAAGGACAGAGCAGCCGAGGCCGGGCCCTGCCCGGCGTCCGTCCTCGCAGCGAAATCGCTCGAAGACAGTCGCGTGCACGGCTCGCGCAGGCGCGCGTCGAGCGCGCCTCCGAGCGCCCCCGTTTCTTCGCCGGCCGCGGCGAAGACCCGGGCCACCGTGCGTCCGGAAGCGCCGTGCACGTAAGCGAGGATGGCGCGCTCGACATCGAGCGCGATCTCGGCATGGTCGTCCGCCGCCGTGCGCCAGCGCGAGCGCGCGTAGCGTGGACGACCGTGTTTGTCCCATAGCCAGAGCGACCACGCGTCCGGCGCGAGCGCGACCAGGGCGCCGCTTGCTTGCGCCATCCGATCGTGAAACCGGTTGAACTGCCGGCAGACGTTGGCGTTGAGGCTCCAGGCGACGATGCCGGCCTGCGTCAGCGCATCGCTCAGCAGGCGCAGCCAGGCGCCGTCCGCCGCCATGCCGAGCAGGAGGTGCTTACCGCCCTCGCGCGCGAGCACCTGGCACGCATAGACGTGGGCGCCGTTCATGCCTTGCCGAGCGAACCGGAAGCGGACGAGATCGAGCTGCGCGGCGCGGCTCTTCGGCAGCTCGTCCAGCTCGAACGTGGCCCAGCGCAGCATCGCATCGGGTATCGATACGTGCACGGGGAGGTAGCGGCGCGTCAAGCTTCCTCCGCACTCTCGCAGTGCCCGATCGAGCGCCGGGCCGGCTTGCGGCGTGGGCGCGGCGGAAAATAACGGCGCTTCGAGCCTCGCCTCGCCGAGGGTCCGCACGCGCCCGCTCTCGAGATAGGCGTAGCCGAGGTAGTCGCGCCCTATCGCGATGCCCGCCGAGGCCGCGGGCGCCAGGCGCATGCGCTCAATCCACGAACGTGACACGGTTGATCTCTTTGAGCGTGGTCTCTCCGGCGAGCGCCTTGGCGACCGCCGATTGCCTGAGCGTGATCATGCCCTCCTCCACCGCCGCCGACTGCAGATCGGCGGCCGGCCGGCGCTCGAGGATCATCTGGCGCACGCGAACCGAGAGATCGAGAAACTCCGTGATCGCGGCGCGGCCGCGGTAGCCGGTGCCGTGGCAATGCTCGCAGCCGGCGCCTTCGATCCACCTGTGCTCGCGATAGCGGTCCGGATCGAGGCCCGAGAGCTCGAGCAGCTCGGCGTCCGCGCGCACCTCGCGCCGGCAGTGCGCGCAAACGAGGCGCACCAGGCGCTGCGCCATGACGCAGTTGAGCGAGGAGACGAAGCTGTAGACATCCAGCCCCATGTGCGTGAAGCGGCCGATCACGTCGAAGGCGTTGTTGGCATGCACCGTGGTGAACACCAGGTGCCCGGTCAGCGCCGATTGCACGGCGATCTGCGCGGTCTCGGCGTCGCGGATCTCGCCGACCATGATCTTGTCCGGATCGTGGCGCAGGACCGAGCGCAGCCCGCGCGCGAAGGTGAGGCCCTTTTTCTCGTTCACCGGTATCTGGACGATCCGATCGAGCTGGTACTCGACCGGGTCCTCGATGGTGATGATCTTCTCCTCGCCGGCGTCGAGCTCGGAAAGCGCCGCGTACAGGGTCGTCGTCTTGCCGCTGCCGGTCGGACCCGTGATGAGGACCATGCCGTAGGGCTCGCGCACCGAACGCCGGAATTTCTTCAGGATCTCGCTCGCCATGCCCAGGCTCTCCAGGCGCAGCCCGCGCAGGCCCTGCGTGATCGCCGACTTGTCGAGGATGCGGATCACCACGTCCTCGCCGAACACGCTCGGCACGATCGAGATGCGGAAGTCGATGTCGCGCGCGCCCAGGCGCAGCTTGAAGCGGCCGTCCTGCGGGACGCGCTTTTCCGCGATGTCGAGCTCGGCCATGACCTTCAGGCGCGAGACGAAAGCGCCGTGGTGGCGGCGATCGAGCGTCTCCAGCGCCGGGTAGAGCACGCCGTCGATACGGTACTTGACCGCGATGCCGCTCTCGTAGGTCTCGATATGGATGTCGCTCGCACGCTTGGCGAGCGCGTCGAGCAGTAGCGTGTTGACCAGCCGCACCACCGGGCTCGACAGGTCGCCGAGCTTCTCCAAGAAGACCGTCTCCTCGCGGCCTTCCTCCGTTTCCTTGACCATCACGAGGCGGAAGTCCTCGGAGACGCCCTTGAGCACTTCCGCGGTGCCCTGCGAGCGCTTGAGCACGCCCTGGATCGCTGCGGCGCTCGCGAGCACCAGCTTCACCCGCATTCCCGTCACGTGCTCGAGCCGGTCGAGCAAGGTCAGGTCGCGCGGGTCGGAAGTCGCGACTTCGATCGTCGAGCCGTTCACCCGGTAGGGCACCGCGCCGAGCGTATAGGCCTGGGTCGCCGGCAAGCGCTCGAACAGGTCCGGCGTCACGGTAAAGCCGTTCAAGTCCGCGTACGGCAGCACGAACTGATCGGCGAGCGCCTGCGCGAGCTGCTCGCCGCTGATGACGCTCTCGCGCACGAGACGCTCGCCGAGCTGAACCTCCCCCTCGTCGGCCGCAATCTGCGCCTGGCTAACCCAGCCCCGGGCGAGGAGAATATCGGCCAGCCCGCGGGGCTGGAACGGATGCTTCATCGGATGACGTTCGCCATGTTGAAGACCGGCAGGTACATGACGATGATGATGCCGCCGACGAGGATCCCCATCAACAGCATCAGCAGCGGCTCGACGAGGGCCATCATGCGCCCGAGGCGGCTATCGAGCACCTCTTCGTAGAACTGCGCCACTTCGGCGAGCATCGCGTCGAGCCCGCCGGAGGCCTCGCCCACTTCGATCATGCGCGTCGCCATCGGCGGCATGAGGGCGCTCGCGCGCACCGCCTGGGCGAGGCTGGAACCTTCGGTCACCTGCTTCGTCGTCGCCTCCAGCCGATCGAGGTAGACCCGATTCGTGACCGAGCTGGCCGCGGTCTGCAGCGCCTCCACGAGCGGCGTGCCGCCGGCGAGCAGCGTGGAAAGCGAGCGTGCGAGCTGCGCCGCGGTGTGCACCCGCGCCAACTCGCCGAAGTACGGCATTCCCTCGCGCAGGCGGTCCAATTGGCGCCTTCCGCTGTCGCTCGAGAGCCAGCGGCGCCAAGCCCACGCCGCCAGGGCTCCCGCGCCGATGAGCGCCGGCCCGACGACGTACAAGTGATCCATGACCGACAGCAGAACGCGCGTCGGCAACGGCAGCTCGGCGCCGAGGTCGGCGTACATCGCCACGAATCGCGGCATGACGAAAGCGAACAGCACCGCGAGGATGACCGCGAGCGCGACGAGCAGGAAGATCGGGTACGCGAGCGCCTGCGAGACTTTCTTGCGTAGCGCCACGCGCTGCCGGAGGTAGTCCTGATAGCGCGCGAGGACGCCGGCGAGATCGCCCGTCTTCTCGC
Source organism: Burkholderiales bacterium (assembly GCA_041576355.1). Classification (GTDB taxonomy): domain Bacteria; phylum Pseudomonadota; class Gammaproteobacteria; order Burkholderiales; family SG8-39; genus JAOUFA01. Next base: position 132 of record JBFGLA010000142.1, on the reverse strand, counting down.
CCGTGCGTACCGCGGCCAGGTAAAGCCGCTCGAAGACCTCCGGATGGCGCGCGCAGGCCTCGGATAGGGACACCCCACCGCCGACGTCCTCGCGCACGCGTGCGAGGACCTTGCCGAGCGCCGGGCAATCGG
>JBFGLA010000141.1:0-7154 GCA_041576355.1 Burkholderiales bacterium | reverse complement strand
TCGAGCGCGTGCAACAGCATGTTGCTGCTGGCGCTCGCGAGGCTTGCACCCAGCTCATCGCCGAAGGTGTTGACGAGCGCGCGCGCGAGCCAGGCCGAGAAGATCACTTCGCCGGCCTCGAGCGTCGTGCTCGCGACCGCATCGGCGATGGCGCTCCCGTCCCATGCCGCGAGCACGGCGCGCGCCGCGCTCGCCAGCGGATGCGCCGGCGGCACGACATCCAGCGCGGCGAAGAGATAGGGTCTCAAATGGCGCGACTCGCGCCCAAGGGTTCCCTTCACACGCGCGATGTCCTTCGGGATGTCGCGCATGTCGTCGACCGAGACCTGCGCCGGCGCCAGCCGGTCGAAGAGGTCGTCGGCGCGATGTATCTTTCCGAGGCTGGCTTCGTTGCCAGGATAATCGCGCGTCGGCCGGTTGTTCCAGTTGCCGAGCCAGCCCTGCACCGGATTGATCGACTTCGGGACCGGAACATAGGTGCCGGTCCATTCGGCGCTGCCGTCGCCCGGCAGCGGCAGGCGCGGATCGAAGCCCTCGGCGCGCACCGGGTTGCGCCCGGCGAACCAGTAGGCGATGTTGCCGCGCTGGTCAGCGTAGAGCACATTGAAGGCGACCGTCACTTCCAGGACGTGCCGCTCGAGTTCTCCGAGATGATGAGCGCGATTTATCCCGCCGAGCCGCGCCACGGAGGCGAGTTCGGTCATCCAGTGGGCGCGTTTCTGCGCGAACGCGAAGGGACCGCTTGTGCCCACGATCGGCCCGTGGACGCTGCGGGCGACGGTGAGAGTCACGGGCGTACTGCCGCGCACGAATATGGTTTCGCTTCGCACCGCGAGCGGCTGGCAGGCCCCTTGGAACACGTGGCTGGCCGCGCCGCAGAGGGTCTCGACGTAGGTGTCCACGTTGTCGTTGGCGGCACCGGTCGTAAAGGTCCACGCGACATGCCGGTTGCGGCCGATGACGACGAAAGGCATGCCGGCGATCGCCATGCCGGTCACGTTGAAGCCCTCGTCGCTCCTGAGCTGCACCTCGTGCATGGTCTCGGGAACGGAGAAGCCCATCTGCGGCCCGCCGTAGAGCATCGCGTACCCGTGCGTGCTTTTCTGCGGGCTCACCACCCAGGCATAGCTGCCCATCCGGCTGGGCACACCGATGCTCTCCCAGTGCCGCCTCACCTGCGCCTCGTCCGTCTCGGGGGGACTCGGCAGAGCCCGGAACTGCGAGGCGTGCGGTCCGCGCCGGACGTGCTGGCGCGGCCCGAACGCCTCGGAGTCGGGAATCGTCGCCGGCGAGTCCGGATCGACAGGCCAGCGCACGTCGTTGAAGAGCGCAAATCCGGCTTGCGCGCCGTGCGCCGCGACGAGCGCGTCGAGCAGCGCTTTGTTCTCCAGCTCGGCGCCGCCGATCTCGCCGAAACGGCGCGCCATGAAGGCCGCAAATGCCGTCGTGTCGCGCGACGTCCACGGCTCGGGCGAAAGGCCGAGCACCAGGAACTCGAACGGCAGGCGCGCGAACGGATTCTGCGCGGCAAACGCAAGATACCGGTTGATGCCGTCGATGTACGCCCGGTAGGTCGCCTGATCGCCCGGGTCGAGAGCGGCGAACTGCTCATCAAGCTCCGCGTCGGTGTACCCGGTAGTGCGCACGAACCGGTCGCTCGCCACAGGCGACCCCGGACCGAAAATCTCCGCCAGCCGGCCCCGTGCCACGCGCCGGTTGAGCTCGAGCTGCCACAGGCGGTCCTCGGCGAGCGCGTAGCCGTAGGCGGTGAACAGGCCCCGGTTCGTGCTGGCGAAGATGTGAGGCCGACCGAAGTCGTCGCGGAAAACGTCGACCCTCTCGCCTTCCACGTCGATGGTGGACCACCCGGCCAGGGCGGGCAGCGGCGCAAAGGCCAGCAGGAGAACACAGGCGTACAGAGCGCACGCCCGCAGGATTGTCGTCATGGCAAATCTCCTCCCGGTGCCGGGCGGCCCGGCACCGCGTCAGTACCGTATATGTGGGGGTGTGCGCCTTGGTGCTTGGGGGACGCTTCGCCAGGCGCCCTGCCGTGAATCATGCCCTCACGGGGCGCGACGGGTCAAGCGGAAGCGGCCCCGCCGCTAATGCGGCGAGGCCGCTAAGCGCGGCTGGCGCCGCGCTCGGGGGGTCTATCTTTAGTCAGTAGGGTCAGTAGGCTCTGGAGCCGAACAACATCGCGCTCCGCGACGCGGGTCCGCGACGGATGTCCTGCGAGATCAGCCGCGCAAGATGCCGCAGGGTTTCGCTGCGGAGGCTCTGCGCGCGATCCCGGCAATCGAACGGGTCGAGCATGTGGTCACGTCGTGCATCAACCGGCATATTCGATGTTAAGAAAGTTGGCATTGGAGTCTCCCGGTTGTTCAAGCCGCTACGCGTCGTTGTGCAGGTGCCACCGCAGGAGCACCCCGTCGTCAAGAGTGTTGTCCATGCCCTGCCCTTCCCCTCTCCCACGCAACGTGCGGTGATCGATCGCGAGATAGGCACCGTAAAAGAAAAGAACCGCGCACACCGCCTGACCCAGAGTAAACAGGATGTCGATCATGATTTCCCTCCTCTCCCAAGAAATGGTGAGGTCACAGTACGCCGACACCGGCGGCCGCGATATGAAGCGGTGCAAAGCCGAGCTGTGAACTATGGGCTTGGCGGCTTGTGCGCTGGCGCACAGCCGCACGATGAAAGATTCCCGCGCCGCCGGCGCGCGGCGGCCGCTACAGCTACAAATGGGCGGGCGGGGTCTTGTTGATCGTGATATGGCCGCTGTTGACGCTGACATAGCCCCCGGTAGTGAGGTCGCGCAGGATGCGGTTGATCATCTCGCGTGAAGCGCCGACCCGGTTCGCGATATCCTGCTGCGTCAGCTTCTCGGGGATCACCAGCTTGCCCTCCTGCTCGACCGCGAGGTTGAGCAGCACCCGCGCCACCCTGCCGTAAACGTCGAGCATCGCGAGGCTGCGTACATTCTGGTTGAGGCCACGGGCGACGCCGATCAAGTTCTCGATCACCTGCAAGGCGACACCCGGGTGCTTGAGCAGAAAAGCCTTGAAATCGGCGCGCGACAGGACCGCGAACGTCGATGGCTCCAGCGTCATCACCGAGGCCGACCTCGCCTTCTCGTCGAGCACCATTTCGCCGAAGTAGTCCCCGGCCCCCCTGATGTCGAGGATCAGCTCCTTGCCGCTGTCGTCGCTGAGGTAGATCTTGACCTTGCCCGACGTGACCATGTAGAGCGAGTCGGTGAGGTCGCCTTCATTGATGATGGTGACGTGCTTGGGAAAGGAGCGCGTTACCGTCCGCTCGGCGAGCTCGCGCAAGTCGTCCTCCTGGACGCCGCCGAACAGCGGAATGCTCTTGAGATTGGCCGACATCGATCTCCCTGCCGTCCTGAGCCTGGTGGCATTCTACGCAGGGCAATTGCAGCGCCACAAGCACCACGATACGGTCGACACCTTAGCGCCGAGGCTCGCGGCCCGACAATATTCCGTATGCTGTAGCCATGGTATATAGGCTCCAGCACGCAAAAGCAGCAACAAAGGAGGCGCATGGAGAAGAAGGTGGAGTTCGTGGAGCGCTTCGGGCGCATGCTCGTAGACGGGTTCCAGCTCTTGGCTCTGTTCGTGCTCGGCGCCACGATCGTTTGGGCGGCGGTGCACGAGTATCTGGTGATGATCCAGGCCGGGCGCGCCAAGCTGGACGACATCCTGCTGCTGTTCATCTACCTCGAGCTGGGCGCGATGGTGGGCATCTATTTCAAGACCGACCGCCTGCCGGTGCTGTTCCTGCTCTATGTGGCGATTACCGCGCTCACGCGCTTCCTGGTGATCGACATCAAGGAGCTGCCCGTGGACAGCCTGCTCATCGTTACCGGCGCCATCCTGCTGCTGACGCTCTCGGTGCTGGTGCTGCAGGTGGCCTCGTCGAAGTTCTCCACGACCCGCGAACCTAAGGTCACCGAGCACTAGGCGCGCGCGGCGAGCACGTGCAGATTCGTTCCGGTGACAACCCATTTTTCCGGTGACATCCGGATGGTAAGCTGAGCACGATGCAGTGCGATCGCTGCGAAAAGTCGAATCCGCCGGAGGCTCGCTTCTGCAACGCCTGCGGCGCCCGGTTGCACGCGACCATCGCTGCCGCCACGCCGCGCACCTACACTCCCACGCATCTCGCTGAGAGAATTCTCACGACCCGCCGTACGATCGAGGGGGAGCGCAAGCGGGTAACGGTTCTTTTTGCCGACGTGAAGGGATCCATGGAGTTGTTGGCGGATCGCGACCCGGAGGAGGCCCGCGAACTGCTCGACCCCGTGCTCGAACGCATGATGGACGCGGTGCATCGGTACGAGGGCACCGTCAACCAGGTCCTGGGGGACGGCATCATGGCGCTGTTCGGCGCGCCCCTGGCGTGCGAGGACCATGGCGTGCGCGCCTGCTTCGCCGCGCTGCGCATGCAGGAGGAATTCGGGCGCTATGCCGAAGAGGTCCGACGCACGCACGGGGTGCCGCTCCACATCCGCATCGGCGTGAACTCGGGCGAAGTCATCGTGCGTTCGATCAGCAACGACCTGTACATGGACTACACGGCCGTGGGCCAGACCACGCATCTCGCCAGTCGGCTCGAACAGATGGCGGAGCCGGGGAGCGCCTTCATCTCGGCAAGCACGCTGCGTCTTGCCGGTCAATCGGTCGCGGTCAAGCCGCTCGGCCCGCGGCCGGTGAAGGGGCTGGACGCTCCGCTCGAGGTTTACGAGTTGACCGGCGCCACTCCGCTACGCTCTCTCGCGCGAGTGGCGACGGCGGATCGATCAAGCCGCTTCGTTGCGCGCGACGCGGAGCTGGCGCAGCTGCAGCATGCCTTCGAACAGGCTCGACATGCATCCGGGCGCGCGGTGGGTATCGTCGGCGAGGCCGGCGTGGGCAAGTCCCGCCTGATCTACGAGCTTATCGGCTCGCAAGCTTGCCGAGTTCTCGGCAGCTGCGCGCTGTCCTACGAGCAAGGCGCTTCGTGGGCGCCGGTCATCGATTTGTTGCGCTCGTACTTCGGGCTGGACGGCCGGCAGCACGGCGACGCAATCGCCGCCCAGGTGACCGCGAAGATGCGCGCGCTCGATCACAAGTTGGAATCGGACGTTGCACCGATCCTGTCTTTGCTCGACGCTCTGCCCGAAAACGACGGATTTCGGTCGCTCGACACGCGCAACCGCAAGCAACGGCTCCTGGCCGCGCTGGCGCGGCTGATCCTCGCGCAGAGCGAGCAGGGGCCGCTCGTTCTCGTGTTCGAGAATCTGCAGTGGATCGATGACGAGAGCCACGCGTTTCTGGACGCCCTCGTGGCGCAGCTGCCCCGCAGTCGTCTTTTGTTGGTGATGAACTATCGGCCCGAGTTCGAGCACGACTGGCGCGGTCGCGAAGGCTTCAGCGAGATTTCGCTTGAGCCGCTGACGCCGCGTGCCGCGCGCGAGCTGCTGGACGCCCTACTCGGCAAGGACCCGTCGCTCGCGGCGCTCCACGATCTTCTCATCGAGCGCAGCAACGGCAATCCGTTCTTCTTGGAGGAGATCGTGAGCACGCTCGTGGAGACGAGCGCGATCTCGGGTGAGCCGGGTGCCCGGCGACTGGTTGCCGACGTGGAAGCGCTCGACGTGCCGCCGACGGTGCAGGCTGTCATTGCCGCCCGCATCGACCGGCTGCCGCGCGAGGAGAAACTGCTGCTGTCGCAGGCGTCGGTTGTCGGAATTGACGTTCCGCTGGCTCTCCTGGAGGCGGTCACCGAGAAGCCCGACGAAGTCACCCGGCGATCGTTGCGCTCCCTGCAGGCGTCCAACTTTCTGCACCAGACCAACCTGTTTCCCGACCTCGAGTACCGTTTCAGGCACGTTCTCACGCGCGAGGTCGCCTATACGAATCTGCTGAAGGAGCAGCGACGAGCGCTGCACGCGCAGGCCGTCCTCGCCATTGAAAGGCTGTACGGCGATCGGCTGGCTTCGTACCTGGACGACCTTGCGGTCCACGCCGTGCGCGGCGAGCTCTGGGAGAAGGCCGTCGACTACAACCGGCAGCTCGGCATGCGCGCGCTGGAGCGCGCCGCCAATCCCGAAGCGGTGCGCTGCTTCGAGGCAGCGTTGCGCGCCCTGTCGCGCCTGCCGCCGACGCGTGCGAACGCCGAAACGGAGATAGACCTGCGCAGCGCACTGCGGCCCGCGCTCCTGCAGCTCGGCCGGCTCGACGACGTGCTCTCTGTTTCTCGGCAAGTGGAAAAGCTGGCGCTTGGGCTCGGGGATCAACAGCGTCTGGCACAGGCGTACAGTTATCTCATCAATTACCACTACCTCAAAGGCGAGACCGCGCTCACGATCGACTACGGCGCCCGCTGCATCGCAACCGCCGAGGCTTGCGGGGATGCGGCGATCCAGGCGCTAGCGCGTCAATACATGGGACAGGGATATCACGCGCGCGGCGAGTATCCGCGGGCCGAGCACGAGCTCAAGCGAAACATCAGTCTGTTCGATCCGAAGGGCAGCCTCACTCCTTACGTTTCCTCCTGCGCCTGGCTCTCCTTCAGCCTGGCCGAGCGTGGCGAGTTCGACGCTGCCGCGGCTTACGCGCAGGATGCGCAGCAGGCGGCGCAGGCAAGCGGCCATGTCTACAACCAGATGATCGCGCTGACCTTTGCCGGCTTGGTGGCGATACGCCGGGGTCACGCGGACCGCGCCGTGTTGCCGCTGCAGCGCAGCTACGAGATCTGCCGCCAACGCGGACTTACCGTTTGGCATCCGGTTGCATGCTCCCTGCTCGGACTCGCATTGGTGCGCCTCGGAAACGAAAAGGAGGCGTTACGGTTCCTGAGGGCGAGCGTCGGCGTGAGCCGGCAACTCGGGGTCAAGGCGTATCTGGCGGCGTGGATCGCCAATCTCGCCGAAGGGCAGCTCGCTGCAGGCGAGCGCGAGCGCGCATTGGAGACCGCCCAGCAAGCGCTGAACCTCTCCCGCGACGCCGGCGAGCGCGGTCATGAGGCCTATGCGCTATGGCTGCTGGGCCGAATTCAGGAGTCGACGAGCGCCTACGAGAAGGCGCTCGCCATCGCGCTCGAGCTTGGAATGCGTCCCCTTGCTGCCCAGATACACCTCGACCTCGGCGATC
>JBFGLA010000140.1:0-7236 GCA_041576355.1 Burkholderiales bacterium | reverse complement strand
TGCGCCAGTTCTGGAAGAAGTACTTGGCGCTGCCCTTGTGCACGACGTCGAACAGCGTGCCGGCCACGACGAGCACGGCCATGAGCACGACGTACCATTGCATGAGCGCAGCCGGTATGGACGCCGCGAGACCGGCAAAAGGATTGCTAGCGAACATAGTTCCTCCTTCGCCGCAGAATTCTACGGGCGCGCGTTGCGTGCGCTGCACAAAAATGGCTATGCGTCCATAAGAATGCGTTTTGGCCGAATGCCGCCTGGCGTTGTCGGCGCGCATTGCACGCTGCGCGGGTGCTTGTGGCGCCGCATGGAGGAGGATCGCCAAAGCCGCTCGCGCTCGCCGGCGCAGCGCTCGCCGCGGCGGCGCAGAAGGCCGCGACGAAGGCGGTCTGACTCGGGACGCCCTGCACTAGTTCACTTTCGCCGGCCGGCTCAGGCCGTAAGATCCGAGACGCGGTTTCAACATGGGCGTAAGCCGCCTGGGTGCACGGGCGACCCATCCCAGGCGAGAAAGGAAGAGGCGTTTGCCGAAGCTGCTGCGAGAGCTGTATGCATGCCGCCTGTGCTGGAACGTCACGGTCGCGGTGTTTGCCTTCATTCTCGCGGTCGAAAGCGTGCTCCTTGTCCCCTCGGCACAGCGCTTCGAGCGGGTTGAGCTCGAACGGCTCGCTGCCCGTGCCGAGATCGCGATCGAGTCCGTGCTCGCCGCCGGGCGCGGTCTCGCCGACGAAGCGGCGCTCGCCCGCGATCTCAGCGCGGTCGCGGGACGGCGCGAGATCGAGTCGATCGCGCTTTTCCGTCCCGACGGCTCGTTTGCCGCGGCAGCCGGGGCGAATCCCGCCTCGCATCTACCCGAAGGCGTAGGCACGCTCGACGACATGGCGCACCGGATCGAGCGCACCGAGGATGGCTCGCGGCTGACCGTCGCCTGGCGCAGCCAGGCGCCAGGCGCTCCCGCCATCGTCGCCCGTCTCGAGTCGGGCCATGTCAGCAGCGAACTGCTCGCCTACACGCTGCGCATCGCGGGCCTGGTCGCGATCATCGTGCTCGTGGTCACCGCCGGGACGATGCTTGTGCTGCACGCCTGGGTGCTGCGGCCGCTCCTGCGCCTGCACCACAGCGCGATGGAGGCGGCCGCGGATCCCGATCGGGCGCCGGAATTCGCCGTGCCCAGCCGGCGGCGCGACGAGATCGGCCAACTGCTGCGGGCGTACAACGGGATGCTCGAGCGGGTTGCGGAAAGCAAGCGCCGCGACCGGGAGATCGCGGAAGAGCGCGCCCGCTACCTGTCGCACCACGATGTTTTAACGGGTCTGCCGAATCGCGCCGCGCTGCTCGAGTTTCTCGATCGGCGCCGCGAGCCGGGAAACGCCGGTGCAGGGCGCGTGACGCTGTATCTCGTGAACATCGTGCAGTTCCGCCTTCTCAATGCGGGCCTGGGGCCGCGCCGTGGGGACGAACTGCTGCGACGCTTTGCGCGCCGGCTGCAGCGCGCGGCCGAGCCGGGCGACTTCGTCGCTCACCTGGGGGCGGACCGATTCGCCGTCGCCCGGGCGGGCGAAAGCGGCGGCAACGCGGCAGCGGAGTTCGCCGAGCGCATCGTGCGCGAGACCGGCGATGCCTACGAGCTCGAGGGCAGCGGGAGAATGTCGGTCAGCGTTCGCGTCGGCATCGCGCACGGTCAAGGCGAAGGGCTGGACGGCGAGGAGCTGCTCGGCCAGGCCGAGCTCGCGCTCGGTCGCGCTCGCGCCGAGGAAGGCTCGGAATACCAGTTCTTCTCGCCGCAGCTCGCCGAGGAGGCGAGAACCCGCCAGAGCCTGATTCGCGACCTGGAGCGAGCGCTGGAAGCGGGCGAGCTCTTTCCGGTGTTACAGCCGCGACTGTCCCTGGAGCCGGATGGGGCAACGAAACTCGCCGGTGCGGAAGCGCTGTTGCGATGGCGCCATCCCGTCCGCGGCATGGTCAGCCCGGGCGAGTTCATCCCGCTGGCCGAGGCGACCGGCCTCATCGTGCCCGTCGGCGAGTTCGTGCTGCACGCGGCGTGCCGGCAGATCCGCGCCTGGCTCGATCGCTACGGCTGGTCGCCTTCGATCGCGGTCAATCTGTCCGCGCGCCAGTTCACGTTGCCCGATCTCGAGCAGAGGCTGGAATTTGCGCTCGGCGAGCACCGGGTGCCCGTCGAGCTGCTCGAGGTGGAAGTTACCGAGACCGCGGCCATGCGCAACGTCGCCAGATCGGCGGAGACGCTCGCTGCGCTGCGCTCCCTCGGCGTGCGCGTTTCGATCGACGATTTCGGAACCGGCTATTCGTCGCTCAACTATCTGCGCCGCTTCGCGGTCGACGCGATCAAGATCGACAAATCCTTCGTCGACGACATCGGCGCGGACCGCCACGCCGAGGCGATTTGCGAGGCGATCCTACGCTTGGGGCAGTCGCTGGGAACGAAGGTCATCGCCGAGGGGGTCGAGAACGAGCGCCAAGCGGCGTTCCTGCGGCGCCGGAACTGCGACGAAGCGCAGGGTTTCCTGTTCGGCAAGCCGCTGCCGGTCGAGGAATTCGAAAGAGTCTGGATCGCGGCGCGCGCGACGGCGTGAAAAAGCCGCTCTACCGCGCGCCGCCGCGCAGCAACTCGGCGATCGCCTCTTGCTTTTCCTCGACGGCGATCGCGAGCGCAGTCTTGCCGCGATCGTCTTTCGCCGCGGCGTCGGCCCCCCGGGCGAGGAGCAGCCGCACGGTATCGGTCTTGCCGTACGCGGCGGCCCACATGAGGGCCGTCGCGTCGTTCGCATAGCGCCGGTTGACTTCGACGCCCCCGGTAAGGAGAGCCTCGACGCAGGGCGTGCATCCCTGGCCTGCGGCGTAGACCATCGCGGTCTTCTGCACCCGGTCGGCGGGGCTTGCGTCGGCCTTGCTCGCGAGCAGCACCGTGAAGACCTCGACGTGTCCGCCGTACGCCGCGCTCATCAGCGGGGTCACGCGGGCGAGGTTCGCCAGGTTGACGTCGGCGCCGCGCTCGATGAGCAGCCGCACCAGCGCAAGGTTGCCGTTACGCGCCGCAACATTGAGCGGCGTATCGCCTAAACGGTTGCGCGAGTTGGGATTCGCGCCCTGGTTGAGCAGGGCGCGCACGGTCGCTTCGCTGCCGGCGCGCACCGCCTGCAGCAGGTCAAAGTTGATGTTCCGGTTTTGCGCCGCGGCAAGACCATATTCAAATATCAACATTACCGCGGCAATGGCGGCGACGAGGTCGCGCTTCTTCATGATCGATATCCGCTCGGGGTCGATTGGTTGCCGTGATGTCGGGCGGGGTCTATCATGTGGCGCGCGAACTCATACGATCGAAACCAGAACAGTTCGTCATCAAAACCCAAGCGGGCACCGGTCTCGCGCCGGCGCCCTCGATCTTCGTGCAACCGGTCCGTAGCCGTCAACCAGCCAGGAGGGACACATGAAGAACCAGACGCGGGCTTTGCTTACCGGAGCCGCATTGGCCGCCGCTGCAGCGCTTGCCGGCTCCGTCGCTGCGCAGGAAGTGCCGCAAAAGCCCGCCACCAAAGGCGCGGGCGTACCGAAGAACGTCAACGTCAGCCAGCAGGCGCTGAACCGCGCCGGCAGCCAGGGCGCGAACTGGCTGCACACGAACGGCAGCTACGACCAGGCGCGCTACTACCCGGGCCAGCAGATCAACACGACCAACGTGAAGAAGCTGCGGCCGGTGTTCGTGTTCCAGACCGAAGTCATCGAATCGATGGAAACGGCGCCGATCGTGGTCGACGGGGTCATGTATCTGACCACCTCGTACAACCACGTCTACGCGGTCGACGCCGCGACCGGCAAGGAGTTCTGGCACTACAAGCACACGATGGGGCCCGTCACCACCTTCTGCTGCGGCCCGAACAACCGCGGCGTCGCGATCTCCGGCGGCCGGGTGTTCATGGGCACGCTCGACGCGCGCCTGGTCGCGCTCGACGCGAAGACCGGCGCCGTTCTGTGGAACATCGAGATCGCCGACCCCGAGAAGGGCTACAGCGAAACGATGTCGCCGACGGTGGTCGACAACAAGGTGCTGATCGGCACCAACGGCGGCGAGTACGGCATCCGCGGCTTCGTCAAGGCGTACAACGCCGAGGACGGCAAGCTGCTGTGGACCTTCCACACCATTCCCGAGAAAGGTCACGAGGGCGTGTGGGCGGTGAACGACGCCACGGGCCGCAACATGAAGCGCGACATCGCGGCGGAAAAGGCGCAGTTCGCCAAGGACAGCTCGTTCTGGCAGACGCTCGGCGGCGGGGTGTGGATGAATCCGGCGGTCGATCTCAAGAACCGCACCGTGTGGTTCGTGGTCGGCAACCCCTCGCCCGACCTGTACGGCGCCGAGCGGCCGGGCGACAATCTCTATACCGACTCGATCGTCGCGGTCGACCTCGACACCGGCAACTACAAGTGCCACTTCCAATATGTGGCGCACGACGTGTGGGATCTCGACGCGGTGAGCCCGCCGATACTCGTCGATGTGAAGAACAAGTCGGGCAAGATGGTCCCGGGAGTGATCCACGGCGGCAAGACCGGCCACGTCTATGTGCACGATCGCAAGGACTGCAGCCTGATCCGTTTTTCCCAGGCGATGATCCCGCAGGAGAACATGTGGGTGCTGCCGACCACCGAAGGGGCGCGCATGCTCCCGGGGGCGAACGGCGGCGTCGAGTGGTCGCCGATGTCCTACGACGCGAAGAGTCGCCTCGCGATCGCGCTCAACCTGCACCAGCCGATGACCTACCACGTCGAGCCGGCGAAGTATCCGGGCGGCTCGAAGCTCTGGCTCGGCGGCGCGTTCAAGGTCATTCCGGGCGAGAAGCAGTGGGGCCGCGTCGCGGCGGTGAACATCGACACCGGCAAGATCGCGTGGAAGCACGACACCGAGCAGCCGCTCATCGGCGGCGGCCTCGCGACCGCGGGCGGCCTGTACTTCTTCGGCGAGGGCAACGGCAGCTTCAACGCGCTCGACTCGAAGACGGGCAAGAAGCTCTGGAGCTTCAACTGCGGCGCCGGGGCGAACGCGATGCCGGTCTCCTACATGGTCGGGAAGAAGCAGTACGTCGCGATGGGCTGTGGCGGCAACACCCAGCTCGACTTCAAGCGCGGCAACAGCGTGTTCGTGTTCGCGCTCGGCGATTGATCAGAAGTCGCATCATCCGGAGGCCGCCCGCGGGCGGCCTCCTTCTTTTTATGGGGAGTGTGTTGTTCGTGCGAACGAAGTACGCAATGGCGCTCATCGCGGCCGCCGCAACCGCGGCGGCCGGCGTGGCCCGGGCGCAGGATGTCGAAGCCGGAGGCAGAAAGGCCGAAGCCTGCGTCGCCTGCCACGGCCCGAGCGGAAACTCGGCGAGCGGGGCGTTCCCGATCCTCGCCGGGCAGACCGCGCGCTACCTCTACCTGCAGCTCAAGGACTTCAAGGAGGGGCGGCGCACCGAGCCGCAGATGGAGCCTTTCGTCAAGGATCTCTCGCGCCAGGACATGTTCGACCTCGCGGCGTACTTCGCGGCGCAGATGCCGCGTCCGACGCCTTTCAAGCCCGATCCGGTCAAGGCTGCGCGCGGCGAGAAGAAGGCCCAGGAGACGCTTTGCACGATGTGCCACCTCGGCGGGTTCAGGGGCCAGAACGAGATTCCGCGCGTCGCGGGGCAGCAATACGACTACATCGTGAAGCAGATGCAGGACTTCAAGGCGGCGCGGCGCACCAATGACGCCGGCAACATGACGGCCGTGGCGAGGACGCTTTCGGACCAGGACATCGACGATCTCGCCCACTATCTCGCCGGGCTGTACTGAACGCCGCGCCGCGCCGCGCGCGGACGCTTCAGGCGAACGCGGTCGGCTGCGGCAGTGTCGTCACCAGCCGCTCGCGCCCGGTGAACGCGAGGTAATGCCGCCCGCTCGCGCGGCCGAGCATCGTGAGCCCGGTTTTCTGCGCGATCTCGTAGCCCATCTGGGTGAGTCCCGAGCGTGAGACGAGGAACGGGATGCGCATCTGGGCGCACTTGATCACCATCTCGCTGGTGAGCCGCCCGGTGGTGTAGAAGACCTTGTCGGAGCCGTCGATCGCCTCGAGCCACATGAACCCGGCGATCGCGTCGACCGCGTTGTGCCGCCCGACGTCCTCGACGAACATCATGATCTCGGCGGACTGCGGCCCGGTCGTGCGCGCGAGCGCGCAGCCGTGCACGGCGCCCGCCTGCTTATAGATGGTCTCGTATTTCCGCACCTTCTCGACGAGGTCGAAGAGCTGCGCGTCGGCGAGCTGTACGTCGTCGCGCAGCTTGATGCGGTCGATCTCCTCCATTAGGTCCCCGAACACCGTGCCCTGGCCGCAGCCGGTGGTGACGGTGCGCTTTTTCATCTTGCCCTTGAGCCCTTTCACGCCGCGGCGGGTGGTGACCGCGGCCGACTCGGTCTCCCAGTCGACCTGCACCGCGGCGATCTCCTCGACCGAGCCGACCAAGCGCTGGTTGCGCAGGTAGCCGAGCGCGAGCGCCTCGGGCGCGTGCCCGAGCGTCATCAGCGTGACCAGCTCCTTCTTGTCGAGGTAGAGGGTGAGCGGGTGCTCGCCCGCCATCGCGGTCGGCACCATCTCGCCGCGCTCGTTGTAGGCCTCGACCTCGAAGGTCGCCGGCTTGGCGGCGTCGGTGAGCTGCGGGCGGTGCGGCGCTTTAGCCACCGATATAGGACATCTCGACTTTGCGCGCCCGTGCCCGATTGTCGTCCGTCTCGGCGGTGCGGATCTCGGAATAGCGGTCGGCGCGCGCGCGCCATACCGCGACGATCTCTGCGCGGATCTCCTCGTCGCCCGCGCCCGAGCGCAGGAGCCCCTTCAGGTCGTGCCCGCTCTGCGCGAATAGGCACGTGAAAAGCCGACCCTCGGTGGAGAGCCGCATGCGGTTGCAGTCGCGGCAGAACGCCTGCGTCACCGACGAGATTACGCCGATCTCGCCGGCGCCGTCCGCGTAACGCCAGCGCTCTGCGACTTCGCCGGGATAGTTCGGGTCGATCGGCTCGAGCGGGAACGCCTCGCCGATGCGGCGCACGACCTCGGCGGAGGGCACGACGTCGTCCATGCGCCAGCCGTTGGTGCTGCCGACGTCCATGTATTCGATGTAGCGCACGATGTGCCCGGTGCCGCGCCAGCGCCGCGCCATGTCGAGCACCTGGTGATCGTTCGTGCCGCGCTTGACCACCATATTG
>JBFGLA010000139.1:0-7248 GCA_041576355.1 Burkholderiales bacterium | reverse complement strand
GATCAAAGGAGAACGACATGGCGGAAAGCGTATACAAGGTTATCGAGTTGGTCGGCACGAGCAGCGAATCTTGGGAGAAGGCGACAGCCGCGGCCGTAAGCCGGGCAGCCAAGACGCTGAGAGATCTGCGGATTGCGGAAGTGTCGGAACTGGACGTGCACCTAAAGAACGGAAAGATCGAGGCGTATCGAGTGAAAGTTAAGGTCTCTTTCAAGTTCGAAGCGTAGGGCCGGAGTCCGCGCGGCGTCGCGCGCCGCAGTTGGAGCGCTGACCGGGCGCCGGACGATGCGTTGGCTCAGCGCTCGAGGGCCGGCCGTGCTCGAACGACCTCGGATTTCGCTCCGGCCGCGAGCCTCGCGCAGAAGAGCGCGGCAACGACAAGGCCGAATAGGGCCGGCTCGGTGATGTCGCGCTTGACCAGCCACCAGAAATGCAGCACGCCGAGGACGGCGATGACATAGACTAGGCGGTGCAGCCGTCGCCAGTTGCGCCCGAGGCGGCGCTGCATCGCGTTGGTCGAGGTCGCGGCGAGCGGCACGAGCAGAACGAACGCGGAAAAACCCACCGTGATGAACGGGCGCTTGACGATGTCTTTCGCCACCGCTGCGAGGTCAAACCACACGTCGAGCCAGATGTAGGTTGTGAAGTGGAGACAGGCGTAGAAGAACGCGTACAGCCCCAGCATCCGGCGCAAGCGGACCAACCAGTGCGCTCCGGTCGCTCTGCGTAGCGGCGTCACCGCCAGCGTGACGCACAGGAAGGTGAGCGTCCACCAGCCCGTCGAGCGCGTTACCGCCTCGACCGGATTGGCACCCAGGGCATCGGTCATCGCGCGCCACGCGAGCCACGCAAACGGCGCCAGGCAGGCGATGAACACCGCTAGCTTGCCCGCGAAGAGCTGCCGCGCGCTCGGCTGCCGCATCAGTAGAGCTTCTTCAGGTCCATTCCGGCGTAGAGTTGCGCGACCTGGTCGCCGTACCCGTTGAACGGCGCCGTTCTCCTCTTCGGCGTAAAGAATCCGCCTTCGCCGATTCGACGCTCGGTCGCCTGGCTCCAGCGCGGGTGGTCGACGCTCGGATTGACGTTCGAATAGAAGCCGTACTCATGCGGAGCGGCGGAGTTCCAGGCCGTCTTCGGCTGGTTCTCCATGAAGGTGATCTTGACGATCGACTTGGCGCTCTTGAAGCCGTACTTCCACGGCACGACGATGCGCACCGGGGCGCCGTTCTGGTTCGGCAGCACTTCGCCGTACAGGCCGAAGGTAAGGAGCGTAAGCGGGTGCATCGCCTCGTCCATGCGCAGGCCCTCGGCATAGGGCCAATCGAGTACCGGCAGGCGCAAACCGACCATGCTCTGCGGGTCCATGCGCGTGCTGAAGGCGACGTACTTCGCGCGCGAGGTCGGCTCGACGCGCTTGATCAGCTCCGCGAGCGGATAGCCGACCCAAGGCACCACCATCGACCAGGCCTCGACGCAGCGCAAGCGGTAGATGCGCTCCTCCATCGGCGCAAGCTTGAGCAGGTCTTCGATATCGATCGGACCTTTCTTCTTCGCCTCGCCATCGACGGTCACGCTCCAGGGCCGAGTCTTCATGCGCGGCGCGTATATCGACGGATCACCCTTGTCGGTGCCGAACTCGTAGAAGTTGACGTAAGACGTGATGTCGCCGTAGCTGGTGAGCTTTTCCGCGGTGCTGAAAGCACTCGGCTTCCCTGGCAGCTTCGCCGCGTCCGGTGACTGCGCCAGTGCAGGCACCGGCGGCAGCAACGGCGCGACCAGTCCGAGCGCCGCGGCACGCCTCACGAACTCGCGACGATGTAAGTACGCCGACTTGGGCGTGATCTCGGACGGTAATACGTCCGGGCGCCTCCTGATCAGCATGGTCGACTTTCCTCCGGTTTGCGTTCGATCGGCCGGCGGGGAAGGAACCTTACTCCGAAATCGGCACCCGCCGTAAGCCTCGCCGGATGAACGGCGCGTAGCGTCCGTTCGATCCGGCGAAGATCATGCGGCACCCCTCGCGGGTGCCCGCATGATCAGGGATTGAGCTGCTGGTAGACGGTATTCGCGACCTTGAGCAACTCGCCTCGATCCATGTCGGACGAGGATAGCGCATAGCCGAAGCGGCGGTCGACCCAGTAGAACACGCTGACGCCGCCTTCGCGGGCGTAGCGAAAAGCGGTCTCGCCACGATCGGGCACTTCGGTGCGAACGTAAAGCGTCACGCGGTTACCCTTCTGCGTCTGGTACATGAACTGCGCCGTGGGAACGGGCGAGCCCTCGAGCGCGGCGTTGTCCCCCGGCAGGAGCCGGCCGCCCACGAGAGTAAGCCCGACGGACTCGAGTTTCGGCGCGCGCACCGGCGCGCCAAGACGTTTCGAGAGCCATGCGACGAGATGCGCCTCCTGATCCGCGCCGACTTCGACCGGATGGCGCACTTCGGGCGAGTAGGTCGCGTGCGCGATCGCCGCCCTGCGCACGATCGCGGCTGGAGCATTCGATGCCGCAAGCTCCCGCGTACCGGTATGCAAGTTCCAGCCGGCGATGCCACCTGCCAGGAGGCCGACGATCCCGCCCAGCGCCATCCATCCCGCCGCCACCAACGCCACTCTGGTTCGCTGCAGACGCGCCGCGGCGCTCACCATGCGTTGCGGCACGGGTTCGGCAAGGGCGGGCGCGTACAACTCGCGCAACGCCGCGTTCTGCCTTTCGTACTCGGCCACACGCCCGGCCGTCTCCTGGCTCGACTCGAGGTACGACTCGACTTCGGCGCGCCGCGTCGCGTCCAAGTGACCGTCCGCGTACGCGTGCAGATCGTTCTCGGTGATCGGAGCCCGTGTCATTTTACGATCTGAAGCTTCGCCGACTGAGGTAGCCCATGCATGAGCGTGCGCAGCTTTTCGCGCGCGCGAGAGAGGCGCGACATCACGGTCCCGATCGGAATGCCGACCATGCGCGCGACCTCGTCATAGCTCATGTCCTCGAGCGCAACGAGGAGAAGAATCTGGCGCTGTTCGTGCGGCAGGCGTCGCAGCGCGCGCTCGAGATCACGCATGTCGAGCGCATCGCCCTGCGGCCGAGTCGTCATCCCATCCAGCTCGGTCTCGTCGAACTCGACGGTCTCGCGCGCCGAGCGAATCTGGTTTACGTATACGTTATGCATTACAGTAAAAAGCCACGCGCGCAGATCCGTTCCGCTCCGGTAGAGATGAAGCTTGGTCCACGCGCGCTCGAGCGTGTCCTGGACGAGATCGTCCGCGCCCGACCGATCGCCGACGAGGGCGCGCGCGTAGCGGCGCAGACGCGGAATGAGCGCGACGATGTGCTCGGCGTCGTTCATGTCCGGCGACTGCGCCGATCTCGCTGCCGCTCACTTCTCCTTGCGGAAATCGTCGTGGCAAGCCTTGCAAGCCTTTCCG
Organism: Burkholderiales bacterium; assembly: GCA_041576355.1. Lineage (GTDB taxonomy): Bacteria > Pseudomonadota > Gammaproteobacteria > Burkholderiales > SG8-39 > JAOUFA01. Next base: position 3,829 of record JBFGLA010000139.1, on the reverse strand, counting down.
GTCGCGCCGAAAGTGGACTTCACCGCGTCCTGATCGCCGCTCTTCGCGGCCGCGACGAACTTCGCCATCGCATCCTGCATGGCGTCTTTCTGCTGGTTGAACTTGTCCATCTGCTGGTAGATCTCGGGCTTAGCGCGAGTGTCCTGCACGCTGTCGGTGCTCGCCTGGAACCCGTCCCAGGGCAGCTTAGAGAGCACTTCCAGATAACCCGCGTTACGCGCCACGACATTCGCGTCGTACGGCATCTTGCCCTGGACCATCGCCCCGACCGGGCCAAAATACTTGCCGATCATCGTCATTCCCGCCTTGCGCTGCTTGACCAGATCCTCGGGCTTCGCCTGCGCATGGACCTGAGACACCCCGTTGAAGGCGAGCACCAGCCCCGTTGCAGCGAGCATTAATTCCTTCTTCATTCTCATCTCCTCGAATAGTGGTTGGTATGACGATCAGTTAGCCGCCCATCCGCCCGGCGGCACGTGCAAACGCGGCATCGCCGAATAGGATGATTCTCTTCGGCTAACACCGCACCTTCGGATTTCTTCCGTGGCATCAGAAAGGTCTATTAATGACCATATAGACGATCGCGAGCGCTGCGGCAAGCAACGCCAGCGCGCGCCAGTTGCTGGCCAGGCGCGCGACCGCAACCCGGCGTGCAACCTCGGGAGGAAGGTCCTTTACCCCGGTGAACATCGCGCCGACGAGATTCTCTTTTTTCACGACCCAGTGAAAAAATACCGCGGCGATGTGCAGACTAACAAGCACGATCAGAACGACGGCATTCCAGCGGTGTATCGTCGTCAGTCGGTCGGAAAGCGCCTTCGAGACAAGCACTGCGAGCGGGCCCTCGGTCGCGATGTCGTCGTTCGCGAATAACCCCGTGCCCGCCTGCAGCGCGAGAGAAAGGAGCAGAGCGACGACCATCCAGCCCCCGAGCGGGTTATGCCCGGCGAAGACCGCAAGCTCGCGCGAAAACAGTTTGCGCGCGAACCGCGCCGCGCCGACCGGGCCCGCAAGGAATTCGGCGAAGCGCGCATGCGTGCTCCCGACAAATCCCCACGCGATGCGAAAGAGCACGAGCGAAAGAATGGCGTAGCCGGCGTACGCGTGCCAAAGCATCACGTTGCCACCCGTGTTGCCGCTGTAGACCTGAAACGCGAACAGCAGGACCAGCGCCCAGTGAAAAATCCTCACCGGCGCGTCCCAGACCCTGACCTTGGCGAAATTGCGGCTATCCATCCCGGCCACCAACATGCGGCGCAGCAGATTATTCCCGACCCGTCCAGAAGGGAGCAAACCCCCATTGCGCGACCAGTGCCTCGGCGGCAGTGACCACCTCACCCGTGCTGGAGATGGCACCGCAGCCCGGTACCCGCCCGAGCCGGAGCCGAGATCGAAACTCGAGCCGCGCGGATCCTGCCCGCGCAGCCGCCGGGCTAGCGCAGCCCGGCCGTGTACTCGGCGACGGCGCGAATCTCGTTATCCGTCATGCGTGCCGCGACACCCCGCATCATGCCGTTCACGTCATTCGCGCGCGCACCGGACCTGAAAGCTTTCAGCTGTGCTTCGATATATTCCGCGTACTGCCCGGCGATACGCGGAAACTGGGAAGGAATTCCGGACCCATCGGGGCCGTGACACCCGGCGCAGGCCGGAAGGCCGGTTTCGAGATTTCCCCCGCGGTAGAGCTTCTGGCCCAGCACGACCACATCCTTGTCGCGCGCGACCGCGGGTTGCAAGGCCTGGGCGGCGTAATAGGCGGCGACGTTCTTCATGTCGGCATCGGAGAGGGCCGCGACCATCCCGGTCATGATGGCGTTCTCGCGCTCCGGTTTCTTTCCGCCTTGCGGCCTATAGTTGGCGAGCTGTTTATACAAGTATTCCGGAAACTGCCCCGCGAGCTTCGGATTCGCCGGAGCGATGCTGTTGCCGTCCGCCGCGTGACAAGCCGCGCAGACTTGCGAGGCGACTTGCTTGCCCTTGGTAAGGTCGGGCTGGGCGGCTCCCTGGGCTGCCACGCTTGAGGCCAAGCCAAAGGCGCACGCGCCCGCGGCCACTATTCGAATCATTTCGGAAGCTCCGTAACTCGCGATCAAGGGCCGGAATTTTATTACAATTTCCCGTGTGGCCGAACGCTCGCCGCGCCGGTCCGCGCTCCGGGTGACCCCCATTTCTCAAGCTCAAGCGACATTCATCGCCTCCGTGGGAAAGCTTGCGGAGTTGCCCAGGGAGGATCTGCCGGAGATCGTATTCGCCGGGCGATCCAACGTAGGGAAGTCGAGCGCGATCAATGCGCTCACGAATCGCAGGCGACTCGCATTCACGAGCAAGACCCCGGGGCGAACGCAGACGATCAATTTCTACGAACTGGGCGGTCGCGCGCGTCTTGTCGACCTGCCCGGCTACGGCTACGCGCGAGTTCCGCAAGCGCTGCGCTCGCACTGGGCTGGGCTCGTGGGCGGATACCTTGAGCAGCGCTCTACGCTCGCGGGATTCGTCGTCGTCATGGACGCCCGGCACCCTTTGACTGCGGCGGACGCGCGCCTCGTCGAGTGGCTGCTGCCCCTACTTAAGAAACGCTCGTTTCGCTTTGCGGTATTGCTGGCGAAATCCGACAAGCTGACGCGCAGCGTGCGCACCCAGACGCTGCGCGAGGTCACCCGGCGCATGGTCGAGGCCGGCGTGACAGTCGAAGTGAGGCTGATTTCAAGCCTTTCTGGCGAGGGAGTCGTGGAATCGCGCCAGATGCTGGACGACTGGCTGCGGAGATCTAGCCAGGCCTAGGAAGCCCCGGAACCCGGAACCGCTTACCCAGGAGATTCCCAAGGCCAAGGCTTCGGGAGATGCTGGTGGCTGCTGCCGTCAGCAGCCACTGGAAATAAAAAAGCCCCCGGTAAAAGGGGATATAAAACCGGGGGCCGAAACGCCTTGATTGGCTCAAGGCACCCGCTCAGGGAGGAGAAGCGGGAGACGATTGGCATCGTCTGACGGTAAGATTGCCCCACCCCCGTAAAAGTTCCCATTTCCGAGCACCCCCGACATTCGGTGACCGCCGGCGACCTGCGGCGACCTCCGCCCAATTTCGCGGCGTGCCGAATGGGTAGGCGAAAAGCACTGACAGGATTGGGGGCATTGTGGCGAGGCGCTATGAACGTGTACGGAAGCTTTCCCTCGGTTCGCATGCGGCGCATGCGGCGCGACGACTTTTCTCGCCGCCTGATGCGCGAGACGGTGCTAACCGCTGACGACTTGATCTACCCGGTCTTTATCCTCGACGGCAAGAAGCGCACACAGAAGGTCTCCTCGATGCCCGGCGTCGAGCGCCTGACCGTAGACAGGCTCCTGCCGGTGGCCGAGCAATGCCTCAAATTCGGGATCCCCGTGATCGCACTGTTTCCCGTTATTGAGCCCAGGCTCAAGGCCCCGGACGGTCGCGAAGCATTCAATCCTTCGGGTCTCGTGCCGCGCGCGGTCGCGGCCCTGAAGAAGCGCTTTCCCGAGCTCGGCATCATGACCGATATCGCGCTCGATCCTTACACCTCGCACGGCCAGGACGGAGTCATCGACGAATCGGGCTACATCCTCAACGACGCGACACTCGATGTGCTCGTCGAGCAAGGCCTGGCACAGGCCGATGCGGGCGTCGATATCGTCGCGCCCTCGGACATGATGGACGGCCGCATCGGCCGCATCCGCGCCGCGCTCGAAAAAGCCGACCACATCCACACGAAAATCATGGCGTACTCGGCCAAGTACGCGTCGGGCTTCTACGGACCGTTCCGCGACGCGGTCGGCTCGGCGAAGAACCTCGGCAAGGGCGACAAGAAGACCT